>JAHFJT010000118.1 GCA_023245695.1 Candidatus Peregrinibacteria bacterium
TTGGGTGACGACCAAGGGCTTTATTGACGCATATGTGATTGGGCAGTTTGTTCCAGGTCCGAATATGGCGATGAGCGGGGTGATTGGATACTCTGTGGCCGGTTTATTTGGCTGGTTTGCTGGGTTGGCAGGTATCTACCTTGGACCGTTGATTGTGATGCGTGTCGCGTCGTATTACTTTGAAAAACATCGCGAGATGATTGTCATGAAGCGCGTGGAACTCGCTCTTCGCCCATTGGTTTTGGGTCTTATCACCGCGAGCGCAATCAAGCTTTTTGTGGTGCAAACACGAGAGTCTTTCTTTGTTGCGCTGTGTATGTCTACCGTCGTCGTGGCGCTATATGCAAAGAAGCGAATCTCCGCGATCATGGCGATTTTCCTGAGTGGTCTGCTCTGGTGGGTGATACTCTTTTTTTGAAAGCGAGCGACTTTAGTACCCTTTCATTTGCAGGAGGCGCATCATGCTTTGTATGTTTTCTTGAAAGAGTTGTGGGTCCGGAACCGTAATTGCCGTTTCTTGTTTGATACTGTAAGAGTGCTCCGACAAATAAAAACACCACAGAAAGTAGCTATAGAGCTGGTCCATGTCTTTTGCATTTTGAGCCGTCAGCTTGAGCGCATTATGATCCAGAAGGGCTTGAATTTTTTCCTTCGTGTTCGTTGGGAATTCGTGTACGAGCTGTGGTTCCTGTGAGTGTGATCGTAGAAACTGTAGAAGTCGCAATGCGAGAAACATCTGTACACTTCGAAGGGGGCCGTACTTTACGGAACCAACTTTTACTTCTTGTGTTTGATTGTAAAAAAGAGTTCCGGTTTCAGGATCGAAATGTTTTACTGCATTGCCTTTGAATGAGCCTTTTCCTGTACCTGTAATCTTTCGATACTCGCTGAGTCGATTCTGTGTGGCGCTAATGATTTTTACCCCACTTTTCCCCTGACCTACTTCTTGTGCCAGCATTTCTCTTCCTTGTCTGAGAAGGTCGGTATTTTTTTCACAGAGTGCTACTGCATCTACCATAATGGTCGGCCATGCTTGCGGTGGTGTATATGACTGGCAGTATGAGACTTTATCTCGTGATAAATCCTTGATCTCTAGTTGTCCAAAGAATCCAAATTCTTCGAGGGTTTCTGTGCAACGTTGTCGTACCTCGGTTGTTATGCCATCGATGGTGCCCAATTTTTCCACGAGAACGAGAGCTTCGAGAGGTGATGTTTTGTCCCCCTTTTTTTCCAATCTTCCGTCGCTCCCGGTGGTGGCGATATGTACACGTGTTTCCGAGAGGTCATCTCCGCGGGCTGCATCTTCAAGTTTCTCGACCCATGGGAGATGACATACGACCTTTCGCGCTTCTTGAAGAAGTGTTTCATTTTTGAGTCGTACCTGTGCGACATACGTTTCGTAGTCTGTCTCCAGTGGATTTCCAAGTTTGATGGCCCGATCAGACATAAAGTGCATTCTTATAGATAGATTGCAGCTTATCGCAAATCTTGCAATCTATCAAATTTATTTCTTAATATACATTCATCTTTCTCGGGTATAGGAAAATTCACTCGCTCTATAACTCGTTGGACGGCTCAAACGCTGTTTTTGGCCAGTGGAGGACTGCTCCAGTTTGCGAACATATGGCCTCCATAAGTTCTTCTACTTGCTCTGATTCGATCGTAAGCTTTAATAAGCTGCGAAGGATGATTTCAGGTTTGTTTTGGAAATGTATGTATTTGGAATGTGAGCATTGACATTTTTGAAAATTTATTATAGATTCGGAGTCCCTGTATTTTCTGAACGATATTCATGTTAAAAAAGTTATTTGGTTTTGGGAAGCCTAAAAAGACTTCTGACTCTCATTCAAGTGTGCCCGCAAAGCCGCACACAGCTCCGCATAGCTCACATGCGCCTGCGAAACCTAGCCATGCTGGATCTGGTCATGCGCCAGTAAAAAAGACGGAATTTAAAAGCTACACGACTCACCCTCGACCAGCTGCAAAGCCTGGCCACGAGGCTCCAGCCAGTCATCATGCATCACCACACAGTGGTCGTCCAACCCCACGATTTGGAAGCAGTAGCAGTGCTCCTCGCGGCCGATTTGGCGGTGGAGGCTTCAGTGGAGGACGAAGTAGTGGCGGATATGGTGGAAGCAGCAGTGGTGGAAGCCGAGGCGGATACGCCGGAGGTCGAAGTGGAGGATTTGGCGGTGGAAACCGGGGATCATACGGTCGTTCTCGCAACAACGCTATGATGGTTGGAAAGATCGATATTTCACGATTCATCAATAAGGCGGTCGTCACCGAGACGGTTGAAGAGTACATTCCGGAGCATCACTTCTCCGACTTTGATATTCATCCAAAGCTCAAGGAAAATATTGCGAAGAAGGGCTACGTTCATACCACTCCTATTCAGGACAAGGCGATCCCACATGTCCTTGAAGGAAAGGATGTTGTCGGTATTGCGAATACGGGTACGGGCAAGACCGCAGCGTTCCTGATTCCACTTATCAATAAAGCTTTTCACAATCGAGATCAGCGTGTTCTTATCATGGTTCCAACCCGTGAACTCGCGGTTCAGATCCAGGAAGAGTACGACGGTTTTGCGAAGGGCTCTGGCCTTCGTGCCGTGACCTGTATTGGCGGCGCGAGCATCATGATGCAGATCCGAGACCTCAAGACTCCTTGTAACTTTATTATTGGTACTCCAGGTCGTTTGAAGGACTTGATTGAGCGAAAGCGCTTGAATCTCTCAAGTTTCCACAACCTCGTTCTCGATGAGGCAGATCGAATGGTGGATATGGGCTTCATCCAGGATATCAAGTATCTCTTGAGTTTGATGCCTGCTGATCGTCAGTCACTTTTCTTCTCTGCGACGATTTCTAAAGAAATTTCTGGACTTATTCATGGCTTCTTGAAGACACCTGTCACAATTTCTGTGAAGTCGGGTGATACTTCTGCGAATGTCGATCAGGATATCGTTCGAGTGACGAAGACCAATAAACTCGAGGTTCTCTGCGACCTTTTGAAAAAGCCAGAATTTACTCGAGTGCTTATCTTCGGAAAGACGAAGCGAGGTGTCGAAAAGTTGACAGTTGCGCTCCAGAAGCTCAACTATAAGGCTGAGTCGATTCACGGCGATAAGCCACAATCAAAGCGACAAAAGGCTCTTCAGCAGTTCAAGAAGGGCGAGATTCGAATCTTGATCGCGACCGACGTTGCGGCTCGAGGTATCGATGTCTCTGATGTTTCTCACGTTATCAACTTCGATATTCCGCAGACCTACGAAGATTACGTTCACCGAATCGGACGAACGGGTCGTGCGAACAAGAAAGGCTCTGCTCTCACATTTATTGAGCAGTAGTATTCTCTTCTAATTTTGTCATTGCTGGATAGGTGAGGCTTCGTGCGAGCTTCACCCAATCTGGAATATAGGTATTCATTCGTTGCTTCATCCGATCGGGGAGTGACATCTCTTTCTCGTCTTCGTGTGTGCTTTCTTGAGGCGATAGCGTGCCTATTTGTTCGTCGCAGCACTTTTTCAGGCTATTGATGATGTGGTAGATCTGGCCAACCTGTTCGTCACAGTCGTGTATTTCTTTGCCCTCGAGGATGCGAGATGTGTAGAGTTCGTCACTCGCTTTTTTGAGATCTTTTTTCATTTTT
>JAHFJT010000119.1 GCA_023245695.1 Candidatus Peregrinibacteria bacterium
GGCCGTCGCACTATGCCAATTCACGGAGAAGAGGCTCGTAGTGTTGTCGGCGCGCAGATGAGATTTGATCTTAATAACGGGTTCCCACTAATTACTGAAAGAGATCTTACAAAGCTGATGAACGGTGCTCTTTCAGAACACTTTGCATTCTTGCACGGCGCTCGCACTCAAGAAGAACTCGAGAAGTGGGGTTGCAGGTGGTGGAAAGATTGGGTGACCCCCGAAAAGTGTGCGATCTTCGGACTTCCCGCCGGCGATCTCGGACCCGGATCGTATGGGCCTGCTTGGGCAGCCTTCCCTACAGCAGAAGGCAAACCCTTCAACCAGATCGTGGAGGTTATGCGCCAGCTCAAGGAGAAACCCTTCCTGCGCACTCACATCATCAGCCCCTGGATACCACAGTATGCCATCCAGCACAGCGGACTCCAGCGCAAAGTCGTCGTCGCACCGTGCCACGGCTACCTCCACATCTTCGCCTATCCTGAGACCAAAGAGATCTCAGTCCATCATTTCCAGAGGAGCGGTGATGTGCCGACAGGCGTGCCCTTCAACATCATCCAGTACGCCGCCTTCACGCTCATGGTCGCCCAGTATATGGGATACAAAGCCAAGGAACTCATCTACACCATATCTGACGCGCATATCTACGAGCGCCAGTACCCATTCGTCGAAGAGCTCATCAAACGCGAGCCCAAGAAGCTCCCGACCGTGACCCTCAATCCAGACGTGAAGGATCTCCTCGACTTCCGCCCCGAACATTTCACTCTCGCTGATTACGAACCGCACCCTGCGATGCGTGTTCCTACTCCGGTCTAACATGAGCGCGTACGTGAATGAAAACAATTCGCAGGCGCGTCCCGACGGTATATATGCAAATGTCATACGCGAGATCGCAAAGGAGGGTGTGTGCCCCTTTTGTACTGACCATCTGCAGAAATTCCACAAAAAGCCTCTCGCTGAGCGCGCCTATTGGTGGGTCACTGACAACATGTACCCATACAAGCCGTCCAAACACCACCGTCTCCTCATTCACAAGACGCACATTTCTCACATGAACGAACTTTCTCCGGAGGCATGGACTGAGCTTCTCGAAATATTCAAGGAAGAAACAACCGGCCGGAATATAACCGGTGGCACGTTTATCATGCGCTTCGGCGATACCAAGTTTACCGGCGCATCAGTATCACACCTACATGCACACATTGTGCAGTCTGATCCGGAGGATGCGGCATATGACAAAGTGAAGGGACTTACGATGAGGATTGGTTAGAAATTTACGACAGAAGGTGCTTGCGCCATTCCGTCTCAAGAAAACTCAAAACGCAATCAAACGCATCTTTGACAATGTCTTTCGCATACAAAAAATCTCGTATGCCTGATGATTCCCAACTAGCCCCTACGTTTCTCCAATCAAGATATTTTTTAACTTCAGCCGGTTTAGGAAGCGCGATGTTGCCAGCTTGAGGGGTTATAAGAGAACCAAAAGCTTGACCATGATGCATTAGGTTCCTGTACGTTCGCAGCTCTTGCACATCTTCGGGGTAATCGTGATTTTTTTGCCAGTTTTTTCGTCGCCTAAGCGAGTCGCTTTCACAACTTTGCGGATCAAAAGGATCAGGTCCGTCACACACCCCTTCTTTCATATCATAAAATCGATTAAACAACTCGGCAGATATATCTATCGCGCTATAGATACTTGAAAAGAAATTCTCGACTTCAGAGACATCTCTTTCTGACTTCTCCATGCATTTCCACGCCTTAAGGAGCATCCTAAGAACTGAATAGTGTAGCTGGGATATTGCGACACGTTGATGAAGTTGCTTTACGCTTTCTCTCTGAAAAATCGTGCCCAGATCAACGTCAGATTTAAGATGAACATCATTTGGTCGATTCGTTAACTCCACAACAAAATTGCTCCAAAATGCCTCATACGAGGGAAACTTATCGCGAAGGAACAGATCATATGCCTTTTTCTCGCACTCATCACCATCGATGGCAAGCTTAAACATTATAACCAAGAATCTTACTGCACCAACACTATCTCCACCCCAAAATGCTCGAGGATTTTTTCTGCATCGAGAAGCGAGTAACCCTTTGAGTAATACACTTTCTTAAAGCCCGCCGTACCTATGAGACGGGCACAGTTTGGACACGGGAATGTCGTTGTGTAGATAGTCGCACCCTCGAGTGAGATCCCCTTTCGAGCCGCTTCTGCGACGAGTGCCGCCTCACCATGAATGGCCGTGCTCATGTCTATGTGCTGGCCTGCATCGAAGTTGCTACGCGGGTCACCATTGGTCGCGAGATGAAATTGTGAGGGCAGATGCTTGTTGTGGGACACCAGGATAACCTTGCCATTCTTTGTAGCGATTGCGCCTATCTGTCTCCACCAATCTTCGCTCTTTTCTGCCACCTTGAAGCCGGCAGCCATGAGTTCACGATGGGCTGCTTCGTTGGTTGTTGTTCGTTTTGGATCTACCTCTGATTCCTTGAGCGTGATCGTGCGATTCCAGCGTAGAAACGTGCTCACGAACTCAACCTTTTTCCCGGCGAGATATTTCTCGGCTATAGCATGGCACACTTCGTCATCAGGCATCACCGTCTTGTCATAATTCCACGACGCGAGAGCTGCCTGAGTAAGCGGCCTTACATTCCTGCCCGGCAAAACAGCTGATAGACCTGCGAGAGTCTGCCCCTCCCCCATCACGCGCAAGTCGCGAGTGAGGTGGACAAAATCACCGATGACTTCATCGCCAAAAAAGTACACATCACCCTCATGTTCGGCAAAAAACTTCACATAGCCGCTGTGAATGACGGGCACGAATGCGACAACGGCGGTCTTCATAGATGTTATCTCTTCCTGATATCGTTCAAGAATTCCTGGGTGAGATCAGCAACCTTGCGCGCGAGCTTCTCGGCGCCTTCGATGGTGAGGTTGCGGATGCGTGCGGAGGTAGTTGTGGTCGCCTGTGGAGGCAAGGTGACGATCTCGCCGCAAAACTCAACGTACTCTTCAGCCATATTGCGAGTGAAATCAGTCGTTGATTTTGAAACAACCAATACGTCTGGCTTAACAAGTCGTATCAAATCGCCGATATCATCATCCACGTTGCGAAGAGTCACGACGTCTACGTGTCGGAGATGTACAAGCATCTTTAAACGCTCTTCCTGAGGAACTATCGGCCTTTCTGGACCCTTGCGTTTCCTAGTAAGCTCATCACTGTCGACACCGACAATAAGAACATCGCCAAAAGATTTTGCATTCTCTAAATATGCCGCATGTCCTTCATGAATCAGGTCGTAGACACCTTGGGTAAGCACCACTCTGTACCCCATCTGCTTGAACGTCTTTACGAGCCTATCTAGCTCCTTGTAACTTTTTACCAAGCGGTGTTCAAGTCGGCTGCCAGGAGACAGTATATTTTTAATTGTCGTTTTGGCTCCATTACTGTTTGGCTGTGTTGGAATGGGTTTTGCCGAGTCCTTCTTTGAAACTTTAACCTTTGTGGTCATGCGACAAGTATAGTATTAGCAAGAATGAACGCAACGATGACATGTGCAAATATTTGGGGCGAAATGTTAGAATTGCCCGGTGATAGAAAAACCGACCATCAGCATCATTGCGGCACTC
>JAHFJT010000120.1 GCA_023245695.1 Candidatus Peregrinibacteria bacterium
CAAGACGCTACGGTTACCCGATTTTCATTGGGTATCCAGAGTTTCAATAAAGAGACGCTTTGGCGGATCGCGCGACCGCACGATAGTGCGATGATTTTCAAGGCACTCGATGTTTTCAAAGAGGCCGGTGTGAAAAATTTTGGAGCGGACTTCATCATGGGACTGCCCGGACAGACGTTGGCGAGTTTCAAAAAAGAGGTAGAGACTATTTTGGCGTATCGACCGACGCACACCTCGTTTTATTTCTTGTCGTACGACACCAAAAAAATCGATCTCTTCATCAAAGAGTGCCCCGATGAAGACACGCAAATTCGCATGTACGAGTGGCTCTGCAAACGACTCAAGCGCGCAGGGTTCATTCACTATGAGGTCTCGAACTGGGCTCAGCCCGGCCATGAATCCAAACACAATCGCCGCTACTGGGAGCAGAAAGATTACCTCGGTCTTGGGCTTGGCGCACACTCAATTGTTGCCGGGCGTATGTGGGAGAATGGTTCAGATTTCAATACGTACCTGAAAGATCCGATGAAGACCTGTAATGAAATGGCGATCGATCATGACCTCAAACGCATGGAACTCATCATGCTCCGACTGCGAACTCGCGAAGGGCTAGATTTGAAACAGTATGCAAAACTTGGCGATGAAAAAGAGCTTCTGAAACAGGCCAAAGACTTTATCCGTTCTGGTCACTTGCGAAAAAGAGACGGTGCGCTCATCGCGACCGAGAAGGGATTTTTGCTTTTGGAAATGATGACGAAACGACTCCTGTAAGCCTATTTATATGGTGGGCCCGCCTGGACTTGAACCAGGGACCAATCCGTTATGAGCGGACTGCTCTAACCACTGAGCTACGGGCCCGAGATAGACAACGTGACGAGTAGTGACGTTGGGTCGCAGCTATATTACCATTTGCGAATACATCTGCAATGGTAGCTTTATTCTTAAAAGACTTTAGGCGCAAAAGACTACCCTCCTCCTGTCTGCCTCTTTTTTCCTTTAGCTAAGTTTTGGAGTGAAATCTTGTAGTTTGGTCGAATGAGGTAATTTAATGTGATCCCGGGGCTTATGACTGACCTAGATCTATCCTTACCTCGTTTGTCCTTGAAAAGATCTTCCGTTGCCTCTTTCCCAATGAACGGACGTGTCCCAATGCCTTGGTTCACAGCCGATGAGTCCATGACCTCTGTAGGGACTCCACCTTCATCAACCTTGGTGATGATAAAAATATGTCGACCTCTCTGGTTGGATGAAGTCATAATATCCCCTACTCTACATGGAACAGATGGCTTAAAATCCTTTCCATATTCCTCAAATTTCATTCCTTGGCGGAATACCGTGTAGGTCTCCGGATGCTTTCTGAAATGGTCTTCAAGAAGATGTACCATTCTTTCGGCCGGAATACGGATTCCTACCTGTGGAAGAAATTCGGTGATCACATCATCGCAAAGTGCTGGCGTGCCCGTAAGCGTTTTTTCCTTGTCGAATGCATTTTTTACTGTAGATGCTTTCGATGGATCTTTACTTACTTTGTATTTTTTTAGGGAGATATTATCGACAACTTCTACGAATCCTTTTTGCTTAAACTGCTTTCTGGCTCCGCCATCAACACCATCAACACTTGTATCAAAAGGTCGATTCTTGTTCTGTGCGAGAAATCTGTCTAGGGCTCCAGAAATTTCCTTGAGCACACCTCTATCATCTTCAAGATTTCTCTGAGGCTCCGGTGCTGGACCCACGTCTTCTTTCATCACTTTTCGAGCTTTCTCTGCCTCTCCTTTAATCTCTTCTACAGGCGTAAATCTGAGCGTCTTTGGGTCTAGCACTTCACGAGCGAGGATCTTTCCGCGAATATACGTCAAAAGCGCTAGATTTTGCTCTTTTGTACCTTTGTATTTTACCTCAATATCCTTATTGGTTTTTTGAATTTCAGATGAAGCACTATTCCAAATAGCTACACGAGAATCCCAGAGCGGCTTCTCGCCCACTTCTTTTTTTTCGCGAACGCCGAAGCGCATCAACAGCCCCACAATACTGCTTGTTTCTTTATCAATGGCTGAGAGTTCTTTTTCGTAGCGATTGTTCTGGTTTTCCATAGAGGTAAGATATGTATATTTTTTTGAAGTGGGCGGTAACGCTCATCTTGCATATGAGTGATCTTCTCCATATTATACCGCAATTAGCTTTGTTTTGCAATAGCTTGGTTTTGCTATTTGAGGGGTGTGGCAGGTAGAATTCCGGTCGATGAGCCAAGCAAAACTCCAGCAAAAATTCGAGCAACGGAGCGTGAATATCGTGACGGCGCCGCCAAAAATTGAACTTTTGGCCTATACGCCGGGAGCTTTTGATATTTCGATGGCTACCGCGAGGACGTGCTACTCGCCGGACCTTATTTATGTGAAGGATATTACTCCGGGGCAGCGTGAACGGATCGGAAAGAGCATTTATGAAGCTGGGCATCACACCCCGTTCCAGCACCCGACCTTTGTTTTTGGACTTCAGAATATCTCGAGGCATGTGGTCTGGAGCTTTTTTCACTCGCATCCTTTCTACAACTCTGAGCAGCAGTCTCAGCGGTATGTGGTGATGAATGATGCGGCGGTGTTTGTACCGCCGATTGAAGGAGCGGCGCGCGAGTTGTACGAGCGCGCAGTTGCGAAAAGCTGGACCGCTTATAATAAAATCTCCCAACTTCTCGTGGGTGACAACTTCCAGCTCATGGAAAAGATTGGCCATCTCAAAGGTCAGAGTGAGAAGTCGATTACCGTGGATAGCGAAAAAAAGGCGATTGAAAATGCTCGATACGTGTTGCCACTCGGTGCGTTTACGACCATGTATCACACGATCTCTGGCATTGTTCTCAAGCGCTACGTACGGATGGCGCGCATGAGCGACTGCCCATACGAGGCCAAGATGATTGTCGATCTCATGGTCGAAGAGGTTCGCAAAGTTGATCCTGACTTCATCGAGCGGATTGGCGACGAGGCTTTTGAAGAAAAAGATCTCATGGAAGAGCAGCTCTACAAAGAGCTCTCCTCAAAACAGGTCTCTCAAGAAAAAATCTACGAGATGAATGAGCAGTTCCGCCAAGCTTTTGATGCTGATCTTGGCGAAAAGTGGTCGAAGCTTGTGATGTTTGATCCACGCGCTGAGCAAATTGTCGCGGACTCGATCCGAGAGGTCGTCGGGGCCACACCAGGTGTCCTAAATGATGATGAGGCGATCGACTACGCCGTGAATCCAGCCAAAAACCGATATCTGAACGATACCCTGAACTCTTGGGATATGTCCCCGGTAATGCGCGCGCTCAACCACGCTCAATATACCTTCAAAAAACGCATGACCCACACGGGTGACAGTCAGGAGCAACGACATCGTACCGTACCGGGCTCGCGTCCTCTTTTGCGCATGTCGCATACTCGCATGCCCGACTACCTGACTCCGTCTGTCTTTGAAAAAAATGATGAGGCCCGAGCGATCTACGACGGCATTATGCGAGAACTGTGGGAGACGAAAAATGCACTCATTGAGATGGGCGTGTCTGCTGAGTTTGCCTGCTATATTCTTCCGAATGCCGTGACCCTTCGATTTACTCAGAGCGGCTCACTGCTTCAC
>JAHFJT010000121.1 GCA_023245695.1 Candidatus Peregrinibacteria bacterium
CGATTCACCGAGCGAATATTCTAAGTAGAGGCTGGACACAAGTCGGCATTGGTATTACTGAAGATAGTGATGGAAGCATTAAAGTTACCCAGGAATTCACGACTGATGTCCTCACAGAGGACAAGCTCGGCGTACTCAAAAATGGCATTATACAGTCCTTCAACAACGAACGACAGCAGGCTCAGGTACCCACACTTACCGAAGAAGCCAAGCTCAATGATCTTGCAATCCAGTGGAGCCAGAAACTCGCAGCAAATAATGAGTTCGGATTCAAAACTGCCGACGGCTCAAGCCTCTCAGACATGGTGACAGCAGCCAGTCTTCATAAGAGTGTCCAGATGTTCGTCTTTTCTACCAACACCGCGAAAGACATTGCTTCGAGAATTCTCGAGCCATCAGATGCCAAAAATCCACAGTGGCTCAGGTTGGGACTCGGACTCGCCGTCACAAAGCTGGGTGAGTTAAAAATAACGCTTCTTTTAAGCAAATAGAAAAGATATAAAGCTCTTCAAAAAAAGAGAGAATTGCGTACAATGCTTGGGCACACCTATTTTTAGCTTTGAGTTATGGAGTTCAAACGACGAAAAATTCGAAGCGACCGACTCAGTAGTTTCGGAAGAAAACCAACATCGAATTTCAAGCTTCCAGAACTCAAAATCCCAAACTTCAAACTCTTCACTCCGAGGAACACGATCATCATCAGTGCGATCGTCGCGTTTTTGATGATGTTCGCCGCCTATCGCATCATCCACGGCGTAAGCCTAAAGAACATCGTCTTTTTCTTTGGAAAAGATCTGCAGGAAGACGCCTATGGCCACACGAATATCCTCCTCCTCGGAACCGGTGGAGAAGGGCATGACGGAGCCGATCTCACCGATACCATCATCATCGCGAGCATCAATCAAACCACGAATCAGGTGACACTCTTTTCCGTACCTCGAGATCTCTACGTCACGGACAAAAAAGTAGGAAGCATGCGCATCAACAATCTCTACTTTGTCGGAAAGAAAGAGCTTGGAAGTCCAGAAATTGGCCTGAATATGCTCAGGTCTCACATCGAAGAAATTACGAACATTCCGATCCACTACTACCTGAAGATCGACTTCAAGGGTTTCAAGGAAATAGTAGACGCTGTGGGCGGAATCGATGTGAACGTGCCAGAGGCCATTTACGACCCAGAATATCCCCGAGGGGAAGATGTGGGATACGAGACATTCTCAATCGCCGCAGGACTCCAGCACCTCAACGGAACGACAGCACTCAAATACGCCCGAAGTCGCCACTCGACCTCTGACTTCGATCGATCAAAACGACAACAAATCCTCCTCTACGCCCTCAAGGAAAAGGCAGAGAAAATGGGAATCCTCTCTGACACGGGAAAACTTCAAGATCTGTATCAAACACTCCAGTCATACCTCGACACAAGCCTCTCGCTCCGAGAGATTATCACCCTCGGGAAAATTGGCTCACAGATCAAGAAAGAAAATATCGTCACGCTTGGTATTCACGACGACCCTACGAAGTGCGGTGGCCTTCTTTACACTCCTGCTCGCGACCTCTATGGTGGAGCATCGGTCCTCGTACCGGCAGATAAAACCTACGGAGATATCCACAACATTACGGGGATCAACCTCAACCATCCGGAAATTCGAAGCGGAGATGTGAAACTCCAGATCCTTAACGGAACAAAAGGTATTGGACTTGCCGCAGAGAGTAAAATTATCCTGAACCGCCTCTGCCTCAACGTCGTTCGTTTCGGAAATGGACAGAGCAAAGACGTAGCCACCACAACCTACTACCTCAAGAAAGAGATTCCAAAATCCACCCTTGAAGCGCTTCAAAAACTCATTCCTGGCACCATCTCAACCATCGTCCCACAGAAGTATCTCGACCTTCCATACGCCAGCGACTCCGACATCGTCCTCGAACTCGGCGCCGACTACCTCGATCACAAGATGAAAGACTCATTCGATGGTATTGTATCCTTGACGCCGAGCGCGCCAATCAGTGGAGAGGCCACAGCGAAGCAAAGTGGAGCTACTGTTCCCGTCCCCGCATCAACCTCAACCTCAAAGTCCTCCACCCCAAGTTCAAAAACTCCAGCTCCCCTACCACCTAAAAAGAAGTAACCCATGGAACCCCTTCGACTTCAAAAATACCTCTCAGACTGCGGCGTATGCTCACGTAGAAAAGCTGAGGAACTCATCGTCAGAGGTGAAATTTTCGTGAACGGTTCGCCATGCACCATACTCGGAACCAAGATCGACCCGAAGAAAGACAAGGTCGAGTACAAGAGCAAAGTCGTCTCTCCGCGAAAGAATCACACCTACCTCATGTTGAATAAACCACGAGGGGTTACCTGCACACTTTCAGATCATCACGCCGAAGAAACAATCGTCTCGCTTCTTCCAAAAATTCCGCATCTCTATCCCGTCGGACGACTCGACAAAGACAGTGAAGGACTTATCCTCGTCACCACCGATGGCACATTTGCCCAGAAGATCATGCACCCGAAGTACACCTGCGAAAAAGAGTACCTCGTCATCTGTGTCGGCGACGTCACACCAAGACATCTAGAGACCATGCAGCAAGGTATCACCATCCGCGATGAAGATACGGGCATCGAAAAAATTGCCCACATCAAATCCGGCACGATTACCAAAAAAGAGACTGGCCGCACCTACCTGACGATCATTCTCCAGGAAGGGCAGAAACGACAGATCAGAAGAATGTTTAAAAATTTAGATTTTACGGTACAATACCTTAAAAGAGTCCGCATCGGAAACGTGAAGCTCGGCACGCTCGGAAAAGGACTCTGCCGCAAACTCACTTCTCAAGAAATCGCTTCTCTGACACTCATGCACCGCTAGGTGCAGCCGCCCAAAACCACTAGTTATGATCTCTGGCCTCATCTCGATCTACCTCGCCACCCTGATGAAATCGCTTCCTCAAGTCAAAACTGAGCAGCATCATTCTGCCATGTTTCAGAACGTCCTCACAGCAGCACCAATTCCGCAAACCAAAGCAAACACCGAAACAAGCAGCCCAGCAGATCCCTCCACCACCTCATCACCAGCCATTCAAGCGAGTGCCTATATCGTCGTAGATCTTCGTAGTGGAAAAACACTCTCAGGAAAAAAAGTAGGTGAACGGCGTGCGATCGGAAGCATCACAAAACTCATGACCGCGCTCATCGTCCTCAACGAAAACAATCTCAACGACATTGTCAAAGTTCCAGAGAGCGCCACAAAAGTCGAAGGATCCAGAATCTGGCTCGCTGCAGGCGAAAAGATCACAATCCGCGATCTCATCTACGGCCTCCTCATCCACTCCGGCAACGATGCGGCCTACACGCTCGCCATCTACAATAGCGGAAGCATCGAAACCTTCGTCGCAAAGATGAACGATCGTGCCCAGAAGCTTGGACTGAAAAACACCCACTTCACCAACCCAGCCGGCCTCGACCGCGACGACAACTACTCCACCGCAGAAGACATCGCGCTTCTTGGCTCGTACGCGTATCGCAATAGCTTCATTCGATACGCCGTCTCCATTCCAAAGATCACCGTCATGTCTGTAAACCAACAGTTCAAGCACGAGCTCGAGAGCACG
>JAHFJT010000010.1 GCA_023245695.1 Candidatus Peregrinibacteria bacterium
ACCGGTCCGCCAGCAGGCACGAAGCCAAGAACAGGAAGCCGGCACTCTGAAGGAGTGTCTAATCGCTGTTTGACATTCGCAAGCATCTCGATACTTCGTGACCCCTCACGTCGAGAAATAAACCCTTTCTCTTCAAGAGCATCGAGGTGCTTGAGAACGCTGTTGTCAGAACTTACACCGAGTGCTTCGCGCAACTCACGGAGCGTCGGCGAGGTGCCATGCTCCAACTGGTAATCCTTGATGATGCCAAGCATCAGTTCCTGTTTTTCGGTGAGAAGATTCATGCAGCAGTAAGTGAAAGTAACCCTAGTATAGGTGAGCGTTTACTCACCGTCAAGAAAAAACTTCCAAACACCTCCAGAAAGCCTGCCCATAGACAAAATTACAGTTCCGTTAAATTCCCCGTATCGTTCAGCAGTTGTCGCATCGTCTCGCCATCCTTCGGTCGATCAGAAACCTCATCATGCAAACATTCATAAATCAGACCGAGAACTTGTTTTACCGGGCGAGGATCCCATGAGTAGGGCGAATTGCTCACCTCCTCAATGAGTTGTGGCCATCGATCGCGAAGAAGCCATGATTTGGCGTGCCGGGTTCTCGCATAATCTTGAAAATATTCACAATGGGCAGTATAGGTATCCATAATGCTGATGTTTAAGCCTTTTTCGAGCAGTTCAATGCCGGTAACCCCAAGCGCATAGGCATCGCTTCCGAACTGGTAGAATCCGCCAGAAATTACTTCAAAAGACATGTGTGAGGGAGAGCCATAAACAAGCGATTCTGAGGGCGGCGCCTCATGAGCAGGAGTAAGAGTATCGAGATCGATGAGAGCGACAACACTCTTTCTGGCGGGTGTGGTTGTGATACTCTTCCGAAGAATCATGTTGGGAGCCTTGATGTCTCGATGAACCAATCCAGCCTGTCGCAAAGCTTCCATAGGCTCAATGACGGAAAGGAGAAGATCTCGAATATGAGCAACTCGATCCTTGATATCGGCAGAAAATTCATAATATTCGAGATTGGTGCCCGGAACAAAATCCATAAGTGAGTGCTTCGCGTCACAAAAGTGCACATCAGGGATTCCGGCAGCTATGAGTTGCTCTCGTGCACGGCTAAAATGCCTAAACGCCTCAAGGGCATATCGCTTGAGGTTTGCGTGTCCAATACCTTCATCTTTGAATTTTTTCAAAACTACCCCACCCCCAGTCTGATCAAGAGGTACACACCTGTACGTCTGATGGAGGCAGTGTTCATCCCCAAGCTTAGATATAATTCTGAGTCGTTGCTGGTTATTCACCAGAACCTCATCTCCGATATTGTAGCCAGTTCTATCCATCAGGGCGGAAGGTCAAAAAAGAAGAAAGTATTATAACACAAAAAACCTGAAAGTCCAGAGCATATATGTCGAAGCTGAAGCCGAAGGCTAGTACGTAAATTCCCCATACCCCTCTGGCTGACCACCAAGGGCAACCCGTCGGTACATTCGAAGGGTGCGAGTATAGCCCGCGATAGCCGTCTGAAGTCTCGCAGGCCACACCTGGAACTCTTTGAGAAGCTCGAGAACGAGAGCATTTTTTTTCAAAGACGGATGCAATGCAACCTCGCTCAGGACTCGCCCCAGCGCCTCTTCAAAAGCCTTCTCGGCCGCACGTTTCTGGTCCGAAGGTCGGGCCATATCCGACGTCGCCGCGCGAGCTGCAATTAACGCCTGCACTCCAGGAATATCGTCACGTATCAGCTCCACCAAAAGTGGAACCTTGTCCGCACGCGACAAAAACGTCTCGTAGACCTCGAGCCACGCTTTTTTCACACGACGTTCCATCCGCGACAACGCCGCGAAATACACAACCGCCGCAACGAGCACACATACGATAATGATCGCAATCGCGACCCAATTTTCCACCAGTACTGACAAGAATGCTTCCATCACACCCCAGACTACTATAGATCATCGCTGTCGACAACGGTTCATTTCTCGGGAGTCTTGCTGGACTCTTGCTCCAGAGGTAGTTCGGATTTTGAAGATGGATTATGGAGAACATACGCCTGTTTTGCCTTATTAATAAGCCGAAAATGAAAATCAGGATTGGGAATGTGATCCAGGTAAATACCCTGACTCGACATCGGAATCATGATCCATAGATCACCGAAGTTGAATATATTTTCAAGAAGGCCACTTTGCATATTTCTCACCTCCTGAATATTTTTCAGATCCACCGTCTCCTTCTCGTTGATGACATAGAGCGACTTGTGCAACACGACGATACGCGCATCCGTGAGAATTGTGACCGAGAGGTGGTGACGTATGAGGATCAGAAAAAAGTGATGGACATAGTAGACGAGAAAGAGCCCAAGGAACATCATGAGAAACTGAAAAAATCCGCCACCGTAAAGCGATTTAAGCATCATATAATTCAAAACAAAAAGAATCATCCCCACGATCAAAAGAAAGAATAGGGCGAAGTGTGGAAGGAGGGTAAGCCAGTGTTTACGAAAAAATGCGAGCACCTTTTCATCAGAACCTTGGCCACGGAAGTAGCGATCCTTCTGGGTGAGAGACCCGCTTGAAGGATTATTTTTTAGAGTCGAATTGGTGGTGTCGTGTTCCATAGAGACTGAGTTAGGCCAGGAGAACCCAGAGAAACGTTCCAAAAATAAGGACGAAGATCGCATACAGATAGATATAGGCTTTAATGTGTACGAAGCCAAAAAGTAGTGTGTACTTCGACTCATCAAAACTATTCCTCAAAAGGTACGTTCGGAGTCGCATCAGATTCATCAAGAGAAAGATGATCGAGATGGCATTGATAATGATCACAAAGATAAATAACGTCATGGTCGTCTGAGTTAGAAGACCCTCAGGTGTTCACGAGCACTGGTAGTCCAAGAGAAGGCATCGCGAGCAGCGGAAGATGTTTGAGAAGGTACGACTGTCGGCGGTGTTAAGGTACATAAGGTACGCCACAATGACGCAGTGGCTACTGCATCATCTGGGTTGGTATAGATCGCCCGGTTGCCGGCGATTTCTCGATGGACAGGAATATCAGATACGCCGCACGGAAGGTTTTTTACGAGTGCTTGTGCGAGTGGAATATTGAAGCCTTCTTGTTCTGAAAAATGCAAAAAAGCGCGACATCCCTCATACAGTGCGTTCAAGTGTGACTCTTCCAAAAATCCTGTTCTTACTACTGAAATCGTATCACTTTTTTGGCTTGCCGTCAAAGAAGCGGTAGTGTTCGATGCGGCATCAGCAGCGCGATCGAAGTCACGGTAGAGTGCGGTGTCGTAGGATTTTCCGCCCACCAGAACAAGCTTTGCTTGTTCGTTCCCGTTCCCGTATTGCTGGTACGACTCCACAAGTTTCGCCACCCGTTTTCGCGCGTCGTATCCACCGACGTAGAGGAAGTAGTTGCCACGCGTGAGGTCGTACTCCTGAAGAATCTGGGTCACGAGCTGCGGATCAGCGGGCGTTTTGAATATATCCGAAACGCCATTCCAGATGACCTGAATGCGCTCACGCGGGATCTCGCAAACTCCCACAATGTCCTCAGCGGAGGTCTCTGAAACAGTAATGATTGCGTTGTCCGTGCGATTCGGAAGAGTATGAGTCGCACGAAGACTCATAGCATGAGCAAGCGACGAAAGCACCCCGGTGCGATACTGCGGCATCGTCCAGGGAATGGCATCATGCACCGTGACGACGGTTCGGTAGGATGGTGTGGTGAACCAGGTTGCACATGGGTAGGGAAGCCAGACGGTAGACATCTGTTGTTCCGTGAAAAATTTCGGAAGTTGAATTTGTTCCCAGATATGTTTCTGAAAACTTCGTGGCATCCACGAGATCTCCGGCAATACGTGCACTGGAAGTGTAATTTGTTCGTCTCGCATCAGCTGCACACACGCGTCATCCGGTACGACGACAAGAAACTCTACGTCTCGCACCGAGGGTTCGTTTTCGGTTTTCATTTTTGAAAATTCCCTGAGGAGCTGAATCGTGTACTGCCCAATCCCAGTGAATGGGTGCTGGAGAAACCAGCCGTTGATGCCGATATGGTGTGGGGTGACGACGGTCTGAGTCATGGGGAAAGTATAGCATAGGAAAGGTGTATTGCGATTTGCAGTACATCCGCCGCTCCGGATATTATCTTCAAAAATAGCCAAAAATGATTGTATATCATATCGCTAGCGATTCGATAGCGGATATAGGTGCAATTCGATATACAACGCTCTGAGGCACTTTTTAGGACCCCAACGCCGGGCGCACTTTGTATATCGATTCGCAAGCAGTGCATAGAGCGGAGCAATGCCAGCTTCAAATTTGACATAAACAATAAATAGTGGAATAATGCAATTCACTGCCTAAAAACGGAAGCCAAGGCAGAATTATGTAACCACCCTCAGTATGAACGCCAAATCACTTCTCGCGGCAGGAACCATTGGTCTCTCGTCACTCGCAGCGGGATGCGCCACGGACACCCTCGAAGCACCTCATACGACGCCAGCAACAGTAGGTATTGAAAATAAGTATCAGCCGAAAATAGAGAAGCCAGATCCTTGCGCCGCTCTTATCAAAGATAAAGACTCATCCCTCGCATCATTTTATCTCGCGTGGAGAGGTCACATGAAGGATATGTTGAAAGATGTAAAACCAGCCCCAGCAGAACTGCACGACCCATCGGCCTCAATGTGCGAAATGGTACCCGGAGACAATGATACGACCAAAATTCATGCATTTTTTAGTGGGGACGGACAGTTTGTGGGTCACATGATACAACCAAACAAGCCAGATCACTCCTTCAGAATTTCTCTCGAAACAACAGTCGGAGGAATCGACGGAAATCAGAACCCAGTTCTTGGAGCTATGTCTTGGAAAGATCAATGCGGCGCACTCAATATTGATGAATGGAAAGAGTGGGATAAAATGATGCCTCTCGCACCCGATCATGCTCCCGATGCGGTACCAACAAGCTTGCAAGATCAGAATTGGGTAGTCTTTCTTCCATGTGATCCGACCGCACCAGCGATGATTGGTGCCGGCGGCTGTTGGCACGAAGAGCCTTCGCCAGAAAACGGAAATCAAGTCATCGACGGCTGCGGCGGCGGCGGTGACCTTGTTGATCGTAATGAGGTCACAGCACTGATCCAATGTCTCCAGGAAGAGATGAAGGCGCTCGCGAAAGAAATGTGTCTCTAGAAAAAAGCAGAAAAACTAGCCATATTTTCTCATGTCACTCACTCTCGGCTCCAACACCTTCGACACTCAGCTCCTTATGCCTAGCTACAAAAGCGAGCGGCATCCGAATGGCGCGGTGCTGAGGTTGTCGCCAAAGAAACCTCTTGAACAGGCACGTGCATTTTTGGCAGAGCATGTGTGCGAAATTCTCGAACTGACACGAGCGAATATGGCGCTGGTGATCGAGATTGATGACCAGTTAACTTTTCCGTGGAGCGGAGTTGGCACCACTGATCGCGGATTATTTTTTCACGCCGATAACGATATCAAAAAGGCGCTGAGTGCGATCTTGATTACACCGCATATTGATCACGAATGGGATATTACTGATTATCGTCTCAATCGAGCTCCGACATCTGTAGCCGAACCGCATGTCGTTGAAAAAGCTACAAGAGACGTGTTGCAGGAACAGGAGGAGATGATCCGGCATTTTGGAAAAGACACCCCATATGAACAGTGGATCGAAGAGCTCTACGCGAACCTTGAAAAATATACGACGTATCGTACGCATGATGGAGGTGTCCAGGATCTTCTTATAAATATCAGTGATGCCTTTCCGGAATTTCCAAAAAAAGTTTGGAAGCGATTGCAGGAACGCGACGAGGTTTATGATCATGACTGGGATAATCAGACAAAGAGGACCATTCTCTCTATTGCCAACACGGAAAATACGGAGGAGGGATCTCGCATAATCCGCGCGCTTCATGGGCGTATTCCTGAGCAAAGATGGAAGGGGTCAGGACAAATTCAGAGAACGTTTATTTCTCAAGAGCAGGAGGGTACAGTTATTTTGAAGGGGTGATTTATATAAAGCGCTCATTTTGACACACTCATAATTACCTCTGCGATCTGACCAACGGCGCGTCGATGACGTTCGCCAAAGACCTGCATTGCATCAGATAATGCCGCGCGGCGGCGCGCATCTTCACCAAGTTCACACACCATCTCGACAAACTTCGAAGGCTCATTCCAGTCTGACATGTACACTTTTGCGGCACCCGCCGAAGCCAGTACCTCCGCATTCACGATCTGATCACCGCGACTCTGTGACGCACCCAGCGGAATCAGTACACATGGTTTTCCCAGAACGCACAGCTCCGCAAGCGCACTCGCGCCCGCTCGACTCACGACCACATCCGCACACGCATACACGTCGAAGAGCTCCGCCTGCAGATAGGGGAATGCCCGATAGTGTGCCCGAGGTGTTTCCATGGCATGTTCCATCACCTCGCCCATCACACCATCATGACTCTTTACCTCCTGCGGCCCAGTCACATGCACCACGTCATACACACGCACGAGCTCCGGCAAAACGCTCCACACGAGGCGATTCACACTCTGCGCGCCCAAACTTCCGCCCATGACTAATAAAACCGGTTTCCTACCACTAAAGCCTAAAAACTCCAGGCCTTTTTCTCGCACACCGCTAGAGACTTCGCGCCGCACCGGCATGCCCGTCCACAAAACTTTTTTCGCGGTAAACGCCTTCATCGTCTCGCCCCAGCTTACGCAAATAATTTTCGCAAACTTTGCACACATGCGATGCGACAAACCTGGCTCCACATCAGCCTCGTGCAGAATCACTGGCACGCGCAACTTCGCCGCTGCGAAAACGACCGGCAAACTCACGAATCCACCTTTGCTAAAGACCACATCGGGCTTGAAGGCGCGCAACGCGCGCCATGCCTCCCACACACCCGCGACCACCTTGAACGGATCGATAAAATTTTCCCACGAAAAATACCGTCGCAACTTTCCCGTGGAGATCGCCTGGAACGGCACCCCATAGGTCACACACAATCGGGCCTCTGGGCCACTGACACTGCCGATATACAATAACTCCAACCCACCACCACATCGCTCTCGAAGCTCTTCAATGACGGCGATATTGGGCAGGACGTGCCCCGCTGTACCTCCTCCGGTTAAAACTACCCGCATGTGAACTGTATTTAGAAATATTGAGGAGAATGCCGATACCGATCAGCGTCGCGATGAGTGACGACCCACCGTAGCTGATGAACGGCAGCGTGATGCCCGTCACCGGAAAGAGATCCGTGTTCACCCCTATATTAATGAAAGCCTGCGCGGTAATCCAGAGCGTTATCCCAATCGCCGTGAGTTGCGCAAAGCCACTCGGCGCGCCCTCCGCGATCATAAAACCACGATACGCTATAAGACCATAGAGCAGCACAAGAAGCGAGGTTCGTACAAATCCCAGCTCCTCCGCGCTCGCCGCAAAGATAAAGTCATCGGATGCCTGCGGGAGCCAGTACGATTTCTGCACGCCTTGCGCCAAGCCTTTTCCAAAAAATCCACCACTTCCCACCGCAATCGTCGCCTGTTCCGTCTGCCAGCAGTAGTCCTCACGACAGTCCGCCGATGAGGACACGAAGGCCTTGAATCGTTCACGCACGTGTGTCGCAAATCCCAAAATAATCATCGACGCAAAGATCGCCATGACGAGTCCAATCGCGAGATGCTTCAGTTTCGCACCCGCCGCAAAATAAATTCCCACCGCCACCGCCGTAATCACAAACGCACTTCCTAGATCAGGCTGCGCCAAAATCGGTAACAAGAATCCTCCCGTAATCACACAGAATGAAATAAACCCATGTTGGAAATTCCCAATATCCGCTCGCCGAACCTCAAACCAGTGTGCCAGATAAAAAATCAGCGCGATCTTCGCAAACTCCGTCGGCTGAATCGAGGTGTTAAAAAGTGTCAGCCAGCTCTTCGCAAACGTATTGAACGCCGAGCCAAGAATGAGCACAATGAAGAGCAATACTACCGCGCCGCCAAAGAGCCACACCGAAATTTTTTCCCAGAGTTTGTAGTGAATTTTTGCCACTACAAACATCGCGGCCACACCGATCAGCATACGAGAAAGATGACGTTTGAAGAGAAGATAGCAGTCCACATTCGCATCGTCACAGCTTGGATAGAGCACATGCGGCGCGGAAATCTGAATCGACTTCGGCACCCCGATACTCGTGATCATGATAAGACCGATCACCAGAAGAATGCCGGTAAAGATGAGGAGCTGATAATCTGGCTTGTTGGTGCTTTCCATCGGTACAGTATTGGGGTTCGTGACCTGTATGGTACAATGCCCCATGCAGCCCTTCAAGCCAAACGTCCATGAAACGTCTCCGCAATCAACTCTTGCTCTTTACAGAAATCGCCGTTGGTACCTTCGCTCTCGATCAACTCGTGAAGTGGTGGATCATGAGTGTCGAAAAAAAACTGCCATTCGTACTCATTCCAGAGATCTTTCAGATTGAGTTTTTCAAAAACACCGGCATCGCCTTTAGTATTCCGCTGCCAAGTATCTCGATCATTCCGCTTATTCTTATTCTGCTCGTCTGCGGCGCCTGGTACCTCAATCGCGAACTCGATCTTCGCAAACCTCTTGCGGTGACTGCCCTGGGGTTAATCGTCGGCGGGACGCTTGGAAATCTCTTTGATCGAGTGCGGCTCGACTATGTCGTGGATTTTATTTCCGTGTGGAAATTCCCAGTGTTTAATATTGCGGATGCAGCGATCACGATAGGGATTGGTATCCTGATTTTGTGGTATGGGGTATTGGAGAAGAGTGAGCGTGCCTGAGAAATCTGTTTTTTTGTGCACGCGTGGTTTTGTGCCGTGTGTGTATTGCGCATCGATATATATTGTGCGCTGGGCGGTTGGGTTTCAAAAAGTGCCTTAGAGTGTTGTATATCGATTCGCTAGCGAATCGATAGCTATTTGCATGCAGATCGCAATACAATCGTTTTTGGGCATTTTGAGAGATGGTACTTCCCGTGGAGGATGTATATCGGATTGATATACAAAGCAGCACATCCCGAAAACAGATTTAATAAAAATGAAATTTATGTTATAATATAAATATGATATGGCATGAATTTGAACCAGGTTGGAAGCGAACGGAGATCGTCGCCGGAAAGGAGACTCTTGATACCGTCGCAAATCTAAATGCGCAAAAAAAGTTTGTGCTCTTTGCACCGAACCATCTCAAACCTCAGGACAAGGGTCCTTTGGGAACGTTTATCGAAACGGGAGAGGATTATCTGATTCTGAGGAGACTTCTGGATGAGCATGGGCTTACGGAAACGCGAGGCGTGATGCGTGCCGATCTTGATTTTCCGATTGGTGACTCCAGCGTGAAACGAGCCATCTATCATACCGCGCGAAAAGTCATCGCTGAGGTCACGAGGGTGGTTTCAGATGGAGGCGTGCCGGTCGCGTCAAACGAACGGGATAGCTCCGTAACGACCGAGGGCAATACGGGTGTCGTCGGAGAAATGAAAGAGGCACTCAAGAAGCATAACCTGATTATTTTTCCGTATGGAAGTTGGTTCCAGTCAGGAGAGCAGGATTTTGACGAGAAAAAAGATTTGGCGAACGGAGAGGCATTTCCGCAAAAAGAGCCCTACGATCAGTATCGAAAATCGCTCAAGCCAGGATTTGTTAAAGTGGCTACTCAGTCAAATATTCCAATTGTTCCGGTCTATGTTCATCGAGATGGGGAAAACTGGTCGCTCGCCTTCGGCTCGCTCCTTACACCTCAGCCCGGCACCCCGCCTATCGACCTCGCCAAGCAATACCTCGCCTCAATGCGCGAGCTCAAAGAGAAAACCCAAAAACCCCCACCGTGAGGTAGGGGCTGAAGTTGCCTATCAGCGAAACATAAATATTTTTGTGTTTGTATGCTGAGGAACTTTTGTTTTGGTTTTATTGTCTGAGCTGAGGCATGGCTTTTGATTTATAGTCACCGCCTTGTGACTCTCTGTGAACGTGTGCGACATTCTCGAATATAAAGTGAGATTGCGTACAACCAGAAGTGTGTCGAGGTATCCAGTCCGTGAGGAAGGACAAGCCCAAGCAAAGACAGAGAGAGGAATACATGAACCACAACCTTGTTGCTTTTCTAGGGCATTGGACCTGGTCTGCCGGTAAAGCGAGACCGAGGCGGGGTGACATACAATTTTTTAATAACCTTTCGCGAGGAATGTAAAATATTTTATGTTTGTTTAGTTTTGGGGTTGGGGTTTGTTTTTTGTTTTTGTGAGTAGAGGTCTTTGTATTCCCCTGTCCGTCGCTGCTTAAGTCGAAACGGGAGGGTTTGTGTTGGAAAACGTGGGCGCCAATATGTCAATGGACTAGGTGGAGGATTCACATCACTATAGTCGTATGATCGACTATCGTCAAATTTCTATTATATACACATTCAAAAAGACTATTCTAATGTAGAAAGTAGCTTCAAATCGCTCCTCTTTTGGTCTCAGATTACTTCTTACAACTCTTATATTTCTCAATCGCGTCTCCAATCGCCATGTAAAAAACAGAGACATCGACCGAATGACCGGTCAAAATCTGGAACTGATCGATGGCCTGCCGTGCCAGCATCTCTTTTCCGTGAATGGTGTCCCAGCCTGCCCTCTCTGCCTCTGAAAGAAATCGTGTCGTCTCGTGTCGGTACACCGCATCAAAGGCGATGCCATTACCCGCTACTTCCCAGAAGTGAATAGGAACCGACGAAGTGTAGCAGTCCATGCCAAGAAGTGTGCCATTAAATATGACATCGAAGGTCTGAGCCGTCGTGAAATCGTAGGGGAGGTATTCAATATCAAAGTGTTTCGCAAGTTGCTGAGCTCGTTCTTCAGTGCGGTTCATGACAAATACACGGGCACCCATTTTTTTGAACGCATAAATAGCGGCACAGGAAACACCGCGGCCGCCTACGACGAGTACATTTTTCCATTTGAGAGTCGTGAGACGTGCGCCAGGCATCGCCATTTTTTCTTCCATGGCCTGCATCACGCCAATCCAATCCGTATTGTAGCCAATGAGTTTTCCGTCCTGGATCTTGATGGTATTGATCGCGCCAATCTCCTTCGCGGTGGAATCGAGCTCATCCACAAGCGCCGCTGCATCTTGCTTGAGGGGAAGAGAGACAATAAGTCCCTGTAAACCCAGTGGGTTCGTGGTTTTTACTGTTGTCAAAAAAGACTCAAGCTTTTCGTTCGTTACATCGATGCGGTCAACCTGACCCTCAATACCCGCAGCCGCAAAGGCGCGATGGTACATACACGGTGTCATCGTGTGCTGAACCGGATGGGCGATAATAGCGTACTGATGGAGCATGAGAATAAGTGGAAACTTGATTGGAACCTAGTGTAGCATATCATTATGCTCTGTCTACCCCTGAAAACTCGAACGATACAAGATAGCGACTCGCTTGTCGAAGTGGTGTGTGCTGCTTTGAAGAAGCACCGCTTGGTACTGAAAGAACGTGATGTGGTATGTGTGGTCTCGAAGGTGGTGTCATTGTGCGAAGGTGGTCTCGTGCGCGTGGATGGCGCTGGTAGTGCCAAGAGTGCTGGTACGCGTGGAGCGAAGCGCTATGGAGCATATAATGATAGCGCTGCACTTACGGAGCTGATTAAGGCCCAGGCGGATGTAGTCTTCCCTGGGGAGATGTTTCTGACGGTGAAAGACGGAATATTTACGCCAAGTGCTGGAGTTGATACGTCGAACGTGCCGGCGGGATTTGCGCTGGGGTGGCCGCGCGATGCCTACGCATCTGCTCGCGCGATGTGGGCTGCACTGCGCCGGGTGACGGGCGTGAAAAAAATGGGCGTGCTGATTTTTGATTCTGGAATTATGCCTTTGAGAAATGGGGTCACAGGTGTGGCGCTTGGATATGCCGGTTTTCGAGGCCTGGAAGATTATCGAGGAAAGCGAGATCTCTTTAGAAATATCTTGCGCGTGACCCAGCGAAATGTCGCCGACGGCCTCGCCGCCGCCGCAACATTGGTGACGGGAGAAGGTGCCGAGTCCGTACCATTTGTGGTCATTCGCGATGCGCCCGTGAAGTTTACAAGCGCCGCCGTGGATCCTTCAGAAGTGAAACGTCGAGCCGAGGAGTGTTTGTATACTGTGTTGTATCCGGCTTCTATGCGAGTCAGGAAAAATTCATAAAATATTCAAGTTTTATTCAACGGTTTGTTAGAACGATCCCGTACACTGAGGTGTGTGGCGGTGTTGGGCGTGCTGCCTGAAATGTGCAAGCGGTGCTGACGATTCGCAATACATTCTCCACGGCGGGCAGCATCTCTCAAAATGCCAAAAAACGATTGTATTGCGATCTGCATGCAAATAGCTAGCGATTCGCTAGCGATATGATATACAACGCTCTAAGGCACTTTTTGGAACCCCCACACCTCCTGCGCAATGTATATCGATCTGCAAGCACCTCGCTCGATCTCTCCCATTTTCTAACCCTGATAAACGATGCCAAATTTCTTTATGCGAATCTCGCAACAGCAAGATGATGAAATCACGGAATTAATGACCATCGAAGGGTACACCTGTCGCGCAGAGTTCATGCGGTTTGTCATTAAATACTATAAATACCACGCCGCGAAGAACCAGACACCAGAACAAATTAAAGACGCCTATAAGCGAGGAGAGAAGACAGAAATGCTGAAAGCGATTCGTGCGTGTGGCGACGATTACGATGGATAAAAGCCGCGAATCAACAATACTTGCGCGCCAAAAAATACCTGCTAGACTGAGGCCAATGACCAAGACGACCTACTCAGTCTTCGACATCGCCGGGCCAATCATGGTCGGGCCAAGTAGTTCTCACACGGCAGGCGCCGTGAAACTCGGACAATTAGCACAAGCAATCTTTGATACGACTCCTGATAGGGTCGTTTTTCAGCTCCACGGATCGTTTGCCACCGTCACCAAAGGCCATGCAACAGATCGGGCGCTTCTTGCGGGTGTGATGAAAATGAAAACCAGCGACCCGCGTATTAAAGATGCTTTTAAGGAAGCCAAAAAAGCGAAGCTCAGCTACGACTACGAAACCGTCGATCTTGGCCCAAAGTTTCATCCGAACTCGGTTCGTGTGCTCCTCGAGAAGAAGGATGCGAAGACGGGTGTGGTAAAAAAGATGAGCGTCACGGGTTCGTCGATTGGTGGTGGCAACGTGATGATTTGCCAGGTAAACGATGTCGATGTTGATATCCGAGCAATCGCCGGAAAGTACAAGTCAATCATCGTCTCGCATAGCGCGAAAAAGCAGCCGCTCGAAGAGTTGAGAGCTTATCTCGAAAAACAGCGGCATCATATTGCGAGCATCCAGACAACGAATTTTCAAACCATGAGCATTATCAATATCGATCGCAAGCATCTCACATTGAGAGAGGTGCAAGCCCTCGAGATGATTCCTGGCATTGAGTTCGTTCGTTCACTTACCAGATTGGCGCATTAAGCGCCATTTTTTGTATCCGTTCGCATTTACCCTCCTAACTCCTGCCACCATGTCCTACATGTTCAAGAACGCATCAGGCATTCTTAAGCTCTGCAAAAAACACAGGCTGCCGATTTCGGAAATCGTGATTCGGTACGAGATGGAAATTGCGCAGTCCACACACAAAGAGGTGATGGATAAAATGCGGAAAGTCGCATCAGTCATGCAAGAGGCGATTGCAGGTGGAATTCACACGCCAAAAAAGTCGCTCAGCGGAATGTCGGGAGGGAGTGCGGGGAAAATTATACAGTACATGGACGGTTCACGAAAAAGAGCGAAGCCATTTCTCAATGAGCTCGGAGTTCGCGCCATGGCCTACGCGATCGCAACGGGTGAGACGAACGCATGTATGGGACGGATTGCGGCGTTTCCGACGGCGGGTGGATCGGGAGTAATTCCGGGAGTGATCATGGCGATCAAAGAAGTGGAAAAACTTTCGGAGGAAAAAGTGCTGCGAGGACTCTTTGCGGCGTCGGCGATTGGCATTGT
>JAHFJT010000122.1 GCA_023245695.1 Candidatus Peregrinibacteria bacterium
CTCTAAGCCAGCGTTCGCTTTCGCTTCTCGATCTTGTAACACTCGAGAATATCGCCTGGCTCAACAATGACGTCGCCTCGGTACAAAATTCCGCACTCGTTACCCTCGGCAATTTCAGGGACAACCTTGTCGATGAATCTGAGAGTGGCAACTTCGCCGTCGCCGACCTTCACGTCGTTTCGCATAATGCGGATCTTGGATTTGTTCTCAACCTTTCCAGAGAGAACGCGGCAACCAATAATCTGCTCCTTCTTTTTCTGGAGGAAGATCTGTTTGACCTCGGTTCGGCCGAGTACGGTCTCGATAATTTCAGGCTCAAGCAAGCCAGAAAGAATATTCTTCAAGTCCTCAAGCAACTTATAAATAATATCGTACATCGCGATGTTTACACCCTCACGCTCAGCCATACGCTTCACCTGTGGAGGTGCGCCGACATGGAAACCAATGACGAGGCCGCCGCTAGCGGCGGCCATAAGCACGTCGCCCTCAGAAACATTTCCAACACCTGCATGGATAATCTTGAACGACACATCATCACTCTTCACCTGTCCGAGTGAGTACTTGATCGCCTCAAGAGATCCCTGAGTATCGGCCTTCAAAACAAACTTCAACATCTTGAGTTTGCCTTCATTGATCTTGATGAGAATCTGGTCCAAACCAGCACTCTTTTCTTTATCGGCAGCAAACTTCAGCGCACCGAGCTGCATCGCTTTTTCACGAGCCGCGCGTTCATCGGCAACCACGTGAAGAATATCTCCACTCTGAGGCGTAGCCTCAAGACCCGCGATAAAGACCGGCGTCGATGGGGGAGCCTCTTTCATATTACGTCCAAGGTGATCCTTCATCGTCTTGATTCGTCCGTAGGTCGAGCCAATCACCACGTTGTCCATGATGTGGAGCGTTCCTGCATTCACCACGACCGTCGCAACAGGTCCAAGGCTCTTGTCTAAATGCGCTTCGATAACCGTCGCAACTGGGTCACGATCTGGGTTTGCTTTGAGGTTCTGCATGTCAGCCGTGAGAAGGATCATCTCGAGAAGTTGATCAATTCCAAGACCGGTAAGTGCAGAAATCGGTACCATAACCGTCGTTCCACCCCAGTCTTCTGGCTGAAGTCCGTGTTCAGCAAGCTCGCCCTTGACGCGGTCGACCTGTGCATTTGGCTTATCCATTTTATTGAGCGCAACGATAATCGGCACGCCTGCTTCTTTCGCATGGTTCAAAGCCTCGATCGTCTGCGGCTTCACGCCTTCATCGGCAGCCACCACGAGAATCGCAATATCCGTCACCTTCGCTCCACGAGCACGCATAGCGGTAAACGCTTCGTGACCCGGAGTATCGAGGAACGTAATCTTTCGGCCATTTTTTTCAACCTGGTACGCACCAATATGCTGCGTAATACCACCAGCCTCACCTTCGACAACATTGGCGTGTCGGATGTAGTCGAGGAGCTTTGTCTTTCCATGATCGACGTGACCCATGATCACCACCACTGGCGGACGCGGCTTGAGAACAGACTCGTCGTCTTCCTTCAAAATTGCATGAATATTTCCAGAGTAAAGATCAGCCAAAGCTGTATCGCTTCGCTTTCGCTTGAGAGTCACTCCAAGATCCGTCGCAATAATCGCAGCCGTATCGAAATCAATCTGCTGGTTGATATTCGCGAGCACCCCGTTCTTCATGAGCTCACCAATGATCTTCGCAGCGCTTAAGCCCGTCTTCTCGGCAAACTCTTTGACGGAGATGATTTCAGGAATCTCAACAACATCTTTAATCGTTGGCCCAACATTCTGGGTTCCGTGATCCTTTCGGCCACCATCTTTACCTGCCATCTTTTTTCGCTGAGACTTCACGATTTCTCGCTCAAGCTCTTTTTCGATGACGTTCTCGTAGACCTCGATCGTATCTGGCGCTTCTGACTCTTCTTCCTCTTGAGACTCATGAGCCGTGTCTATATTAGACTCCTCTTCTTGTGAAGAAGCGTAGGTCGTTTCAGCCTTTACTGGAGAAGCTTTTGAAGTTTTTTCTGACTTCGCAGTCTTCTTAGGCGCATTTTCGTAGGCACTCATAACCACGCCCGAGATCTCATCATCGATCGTTCGAGCCGTCGATTTCACGTCAAACTTCAGCTCCTTAAGCTTCTTTCGAAGCTCAGCGGTCGTGATTCCTAACTTTTCTGCCAGTTCTGTAATTTTTGTTGCCATAGCGAAATGTACTTTAAGGCAAAAAAAGCCAAAAGTAAAGCCAGAACCTTATTTAGGAGATGATGACCCGCCGAGACTACTCAATCAGAGCGATCTGATCGGCACGCGTCTCGACCTGTTCCAGCTTTCCGCCGAAGCTTTCAAGTTTCTTTTCTGACTTTTCAAAGCTGGCCTGTGCATGCTGAAGATGGGTACCCACGAGCTCATAGGTCTCAGAGAACTTCCCAAAGTCACCCTTGAGCTGGGACAGTCGGTCGAGAATGTGCTGGGCATTTTTCTGAACCTGCATACCCTTGAACCCGATGAGAAGCGTCTGGAGGTACAAATAGAACGTATTCGGCGAAACCGGGATAACTCGCTTACTGAGGGCATACTGAGAAATATTGCCTTCATCCGCGAGATCTTTGGTGATCGTCTCATAGTAGACATTTTCCGCTGGGATATACATGAGCGCAAAATTAAGTGTGCCCTCTCCTGGAAGGATGTACTTCGAAGAAATCGCATCCACGTGTTTCTTCACGTCGGTGTAAAAAGCCTTTCGGTACTGCGTGATCCGCTTATCGTCCTGATCATTCTGCGCGTCGAGCATCTTCTGGAAATTTTCGAGAGGAAACTTCGAGTCCACACAGACGAGCATATTGTCGACAAGTCGAATCACCGCATCCACCACCTCACCACTCTTGAAACGGTACTGGAGTTCATATAAACCCTGTCCCGGTAAAATCTGTGACAATAAATTATCAAGAAAAAGTTCCCCGAGATTTCCACGCAACTTCGGCGCTCTCAAAATATCCTGGAGACTCGAAATATCCTTTCCAATATCGATCATCTGTTTCGTCGACACACTCATTTCGCCAAGAGACTTCTGAACATCACCCACGGCCTTCGCCGCATTATCAAGCCGTTCCCCAACCGTTTTATGCTGCCTCTCGAGTGACTGCGTCACATCTTTCAATCGCTCATCCATCTGCTTTCTCATCTCTTGCTGCATCTTCATCGACTCATGCTGCTGCTGCATCGACATCTTCAAGAGATCCGAAACCTGCCGCGTCAGCTCATTCATCTTCTCCTCCGACTGCGACGTCTTCTGCTCATTCTGTCCGCTCATCTGCCGGTAAAACAGAAATCCAAAACCGCCAAACGCAATCGCCGCAATAAGAATAAGAAGAGGAGTCATATCAGGATTTTTTTATGTGCCCTGATGATAGGTGAGTGAATACTCACGGTCAAGTAGAATATATACACACCTGATATACGTCACTAATCAAGAATTACAATATACGTCAAATGAAAAGATTCTCAAAAGTATGAAAGGAAAATAAAGTATGTAAAATATACACATTACCTCATCCTTTTTTCCTTCA
>JAHFJT010000123.1 GCA_023245695.1 Candidatus Peregrinibacteria bacterium
TGTGTTTTTCATGTGTTTTTTTGTAGGTTTTTTTTAACCTTGGAAGTTACCTGAGATGACGGTCGAGACGATACCAAAAGCTCCGTAAATAATCAGCACACCTGCAGCTGCCGCGAATATCGCACGCTTCGCCGTGGACTGTTTATCTTCATCGCCGCCGCTGGTCATGTACATGACGCTCGCTCCAATCAAGATCAAAATGGCGATCGGACCGAGAATACTCACGGACACATTCGTAAATGCGACGAGCTGTCGCACACCTTCACTGATGTCGATTTTTGGCTGTACGCCTGTAAGTGGTGAGTATGTTTTGAAGTTGAGCTGATAGAATACTTTTGAGATAAGACCCTCGGAAAAGATAATCACCATGAGCCCTACCGCTCCCCAGATGAGATTTTTTTTATCTCGCTCGAGATCACCCGGTTCACCGCCGAGCGTGATGATGCGATACCCATTGGATATAATTTCGTAGACTGAGAGTGCCGAGATAATATATTTCAAAAATGTGATTACCATCTTCACCGTCGAGTTGAAGAAATTTACTCGACAGAGCAGCTCATTTCCCATCGATCCTGAGCCTCCGCCGAGAATCGTATTCGAGTACTGACAGAGAACATTATCGCCCTGAAATACCGCCTTTGCAGCGTCTTTATTCACGCTGAGAATCTTTGTATACTCTCCGGCAAGACTTATGATCGCAAGTCCGATAAGCCCCATGTAGATGCCCTGTTTTGCACTTGTAACCTTTCCTTCTTCACCCTGCGCAATGATCATCTTGAGTCCGGAGTAGATCGTCATGGCGATTGCGAGTGCGGCGAGAATTCCACGAAGACGTCCAACAATCCCTCCGTCGCCTGCATGCACACCACCCACTAAATTGGCGAGCGACTCGACGATGGTGGTTCCGCCTGGATCCTGTACGACATCGTTTCCAAATGTGGTTGCTGTTGGTGTCAGCGGAAGTGCATTATTTGGATCCGACTGTTGCGCAAGTACCGTCACTGCTGACATCGCACTCAAAAGTCCGATCATCAAAATGCAGACTGCGAGCGTCTGTCGAATGAAGAGCGCACGTGACTGTTTTTGCGTATTTTTTGCTGTGTGTTTTTCGTGACTCATAGGTTTTTTGAGAGTTTTTACCTTTTTGAGAATTCTTGCTATTGTATCATATTTTTAAGCTCATGTAAAGCTGCGCACAAATTTTTCTTGCAATACGGTCCGAAGCTGGTAATATATCTCTTGAGCCGAGAGGCTTTTTCGAAGTATCTAACTTACCTTCATTGTATGAAATCAAACGCCCTGACCACGTATGTCCGTGAAAGTTATGAAGAGCTCCGACGTGTCACCTGGCCTACCAAGAGTCAGGCGATCCGACTCTCTGCTATTGTTCTTAGTTTTGTGCTTGTAGCAGCCGTTTTTGTTGGTCTTCTCGACTACGTTTTCCACCTCGGATACGCCCAGCTTCTCCTTCTTCGAAAGTAATTTTTGGCTTTTGAGCCTATTCAGCTTCAATACTTCATCTTTTTCCCACCCCTTTCTATGGCAAAGCAAGCACAACACACCGGTCGTCACTGGTACGCGATTCACACCTACTCTGGCTACGAACATGCCGTTCGAGAAGCCCTTCTCCAGCGTATCGAGACCTTTGGTATGCAGGATTTCATCTTTGATATCGTCGTTCCGGAAGAGTCCCAGATTATTATCAAGAAAGGTGAGCCAAAGACTGTCAAAAAGCGCATTTTCCCAGGATACGTGATCGTAGAAATGATCGTAACGGACGAGTCATGGTACGTGGTACGAAATACTCCAAATGTCACCGGATTCGTAGGAGCGGGTGGAACGATGCCAATTCCGGTCTCCGAAGAGGAGTTCAAGGTCATCAAACGACGTATGGGTGAAGCTGAGCCGAAGTTCAAGATCGACTTCTCGGTCAGCGACCACGTCGTCATTCTCGAAGGACCTTTTGTCAACTACGATGGTATTATTACCAAGGTTGATGATGAAAAGGGTAAGGTTAAGGTTCTCATCAGTATCTTCGGTCGTGAAACGCCTGTTGAGCTCGACTTTACACAAGTTCGAAAGAAGTAGTCATACCGCATTTCCTCACCTATGCAGAAAGCTACCATATTTACGATATTTTTCTCGATTCTCGTGGTGACGCTCGTCGCCCAGCTTCTGACGAACGACCATTTACGAAGTGGCTGGACGTCTGTCGTGCCGCCTGGCGGGTCGACGGTTGCTGATTCTGGGGGAACTTCTAATGCTCAGGGTAGCTTTATTCCGCCTGCCACGGAGTCGACGCCTTCTCCAGATACCACTTCAGCTCCGGTCGTTCCACCGCCAATCACCTCTTCTCCTACTCCAACCCCTGCTTCCACTCCGAATGAAGTCGCCCAGTTCGTCGCCTCGACCAGCTACCGACTCGAGGGCGTGACCGATGCTCAACTCAAGAGTTTTGGCTTTGAGAATATGCGCCTGGAGCGTGTGAGTGCCGATGGCCTCCTCTTCCAGCTCATCGATGTGACGGATATCGTCAATCTCTCCAAAATCCGCTTCAACCTGACGGACGGCAAGAACGTCTACGGTGTTTTAACCGAATTCATGCTCGCAGATGAGACCAAGGCAGGTAATTTTTACGGCATTTTGAAGCAGAAAGGCTCTGCGTTTGCACCGGATATCAAGCTCAACGAGACCAACTCTTTTGGAACGCACTCTTTCTACATGAACGACTCCAAGCGCCTGGGTACGGCCTTCTTGGCTGTTCTTTCGGGAAATCGGGTCTTCACCTTCTCCTACCCGAAGGCAAGCCAAGAATTTTTCAAGAAGGTGATTAATTTGCTTGCAAACCAGAAGTAAATCAGGTAAAAATACTCTGCTCAATTTTCTTATATATATTTATGGCAGGCAAAAAAGTCAAAACCATTGTTAAGCTTCAGATCCCAGCAGGTAAAGCTAATCCAGCACCACCAGTTGGTACTGCCCTCGGTCCTCACGGTCTTAACCTTCAGGATTTCTGTACGCAGTTCAATGCTCGAACAAAGCCAATGGGCGATATGATCATCCCTGCGGAAGTTACCGTGTATGAAGATCGAACGTTTACGTTCATCACTAAGACTCCTCCAGCTTCAAACTTGATTACGAAGGCGATCGGAATTGCCAAGGGTTCTGCTGTTCCAAACAAGAACAAGGTCGGCAAACTTACTCAGGCTCAGCTCCGAGAAATTGCGACGACCAAGATGCCAGATCTCAATGCGAACGATGTTGAGGCGGCTATGCGAATCATCGCTGGTACCGCTCGAAACATGGGTGTTGAAGTTGAGTAGTCATTGGCCTACAATTGAATCATGGAACAGACATCTTCACAGCCAGCTAAGAAAAGCATCATCCGACTCGTCTACCTCTACTTGGTAGGTCTCATTGGCTTGGTGGTTTTTCTCATTGGTGGCATAGGGCTCGTGAATATGGGTTTCCAGGCGCTTTTGCATGTTGATACCAATTCATACTACAACTCCCCGAAGGATGTTTGCCTTGGACGATTCGGGAGTCAGTACTACGGACCTAAGT
>JAHFJT010000124.1 GCA_023245695.1 Candidatus Peregrinibacteria bacterium
GATTCAGCGAATCGTGTTTCATGAAATTACTGAGGGTGCGATTAAGAACGCTCTCAAAAATCCACGACAGATTGATACGAACCTTGTTGATGCGCAGCAGGCTCGACGTATTCTCGATCGTTTGGTGGGTTACGAACTCTCTCCTTTGTTATGGAAAAAAATTCGATACGGTCTCTCTGCTGGTCGTGTACAAAGTGTGGCTGTTCGATTAATTGTGGATCGCGAACGAGAAATCGAGGCGTTTAAGACGGTTGAGTACTGGAGTATTCTTGGAAATTTTTTGACACAGAAAAAGCAGGCCTTCCATGCAGCGCTTCAGAAAATTCATGGCGCAGCAGCAAAGGTTAACAGCGAGAGCGAGGCAATGGTGATCTATAATAAGGTAAAAGATGACACGTTCCGCGTGTCGAGCATCGACGAAAAGGATGTGAAGCGAACACCGGCAGCTCCATTTACGACTTCGACACTGCAGCAGGAGGCGTCACGCAAGCTTGGTTTTTCCGTGAAGAAGACGATGATTCTTGCACAGCAGCTCTATGAAGGTGTGACGATTAATGGTCAGCCTACGGCGCTCATTACCTACATGCGAACCGATTCGATGAACCTCTCGGAAACGGCTTTAAATCAATCAAAACAGGTGATTGCTGATCTCTATGGTAAGGAGTTTATTCTGCCGGAGCCACGACGATTCAAATCGAAAAAAGGCGCTCAAGAGGCGCACGAGGCGATCCGTCCGATTGATCTTTCTCTGGAGCCGTTCCAGGTGAAGAGCGATCTTGATAAGGACCAGTTCCGAATCTATGAGTTGATCTGGAAGCGCACGGTGGCTTGTCAGATGGCGGATGCGGTTTTGAAGCAAGTTGGTGCGGACATCGTGCCTGAACATGCGCCTGAGTACACGTTCCGTGCGACAGGTCAGACGGTGGTTTTTCCGGGATTTATGAAGGTGTATATGGAGGGAAGTGACCTCGAGGAGGATGAGCAGGAGGCGCAAGATGGCGAGAAGCTCATGCCGAAGTTGGAGGTGGATGAGAAGGTTGATTTAGAAAAATTGCTGCCAGAGCAGCACTTCACTAAGCCACCTGCACGATATACCGAAGCGTCGCTTGTGAAGAAGCTTGAGTCTGAAGGCATCGGTCGTCCGTCAACGTACGCGCCGACGATCTCGACGATTATGGCTCGTGAGTATATTGAAAAAGAGGGGAAGGCTTTGAAGCCTACCGATCTTGGTATGATGGTTACGGATCTCCTGGTTGAGCACTTTCCGGGCATCGTAGACTACAAATTTACCGCTGAGGTCGAAGAGGATCTCGATAAGATTGCTGAGGGCGAGAAGGCGTGGGTACCGGTGATCCGGTCGTTTTATACGCCATTCCATGCGCTTATTGAGCGAAAGGATTCGGAAATTTCTAAGGATGATATCGTGAAGGAGCGCATCGTGGGTGTTGATCCTGTGAGCGGTCTGGATGTGGTCGTCTTGAGTGGACGATTTGGTCCGTACGTTCAGCTCGGACATATGGAAAAAAAGGAGGTGCCTGAGAAGGTAAAGGGTGCCAAGGGTGCGAAAAAGAAAAAGGCACCAAGCACGAAGGGCCTTTCTAAAGAGCAAAAAGAGGCGCTGAAGGCTGCGGCTAAGGCAGTGAAACTTGCTGAAAAAGAGGAGGCGAAGAGAAATAAATTACGAAGTGCCTCGTTGCCGAAGCATATCTCTCGAGATATGGTGACGCTTGATCAGGCGTTGAGTTTGTTGAGTTTCCCAAAGGAGCTTGGCGAGATCAATGGCGAAAAAATAACGCTGTTGCTTGGACGATTTGGTCCGTACTTCAAGGTAGGCGAGAAGAGTGTTGCGCTGCCTGCTGAGTTCGATCCATTGGTGATTGATTTTGAACAGGCGAAGGTTATTATTGCTGATGTGCAAGCGCGTAAAGCGGCTGCCATGGTAGCGCTCCGAACGCTCGGTGCTGACCCCGTTTCTGGTGGTACGATCGAGGTGAGAAGTGGACGATTCGGTCCATACGTCACTGACGGGAAGACGAATGCGTCGTTGTCGAAGAAGTTCGATCCTGAAACGATCACTCTCGAAGAAGCCGCCGACATGTTGGTCAAAAAGCGCGCTCGTGGACCAAGTCGATGGAAGGGTCGGGGGAAGAAGTAGGCGTTTCGTATCGTGGGTATGTTTTGTTGACGTTTCGAATTGTCTCCAAAGCCGCGGTGCCGTATACTTGATGAAGTGAATTACAACACCCCTCTCACTCACGGTGTTTTCTTGAAGCGAAGCTCCTCTGGAGTTGCGCTTGTCTTGATTGTGAGTGTTTTATTGGCGCTTTTTTCTTGGGTCGGTACGCGAGTTGAGGTTGCCTCTGCGGCTGCGATCCAGTGCTTGCCGTTGAGCGGGGATACGAGCCCTATTATCTCTGCGACGACCGTGTTTGATTTTGGTGTAGGTAAGCCAAAAACGAGCTATACTTCGAGTAATACTGGTGCCATGCACTTTGGTGAGTATGCCGTGGGACGCCCGACGCTAAGTCCTTACAATACGAAAAAAACAACGAATCCAGATGCAAGCGTTACCTACAATCCTCCGCAAAAAGCGATCTCCTATCCGCCCGCTGCGAATGTTGCCTGCGCCACGAAACTCAATGGTACGGTGTATCTGCAGGGATGGGTGTGGAGTGACAATCTTGGCTGGGTGAGTTTGTACTGCCCGGGAGATGGAACGACGAATCGTGGAATTGCGTGTGGTGGTGTGAAGTATGGGATTCAGATGAATCCGGTGAGTGGTGTTTTTTCTGGATATGCCTGGAGTAATGCTGGCTGGATACGAATGAACTGCGCTGCAACGGCTGGATATGGGGATGTGAATTATTGTGGGGCAAGTAAGCATGCGGTCACTTTGGATGTTCCATCGGAGATTGTAAAGGTTCCGGTGGCTGGGAATACGATTGATTTTGACGACCCAAATCCTCTGACGCCAGGAGTGGCTTCTGCATGGGCTTGGACAGGCTCTGTGCAGTGGATGTCGTTCGCGGGTATGAAGGTGCCTCTCGCGCAGCTTATTGATCAAAATGTGAATCAGAACTGTATCGATAATCCTCAAAGTTGCCTTGGTCAGCAGGCCGATGTAAATGGTCCTGACGCTCCAGATGTTGCGCCGGTCGTGAATAATAATCCGCTGGTTGGAGACGTGGGTGTACCAGGCCAGTTTCCGGTGGGTGTTCGTGAAGTGGCGTATTTGAATAACTCGCCATCTGCGAGCAGTGCGCTCAATCCGGTGACGCAGGCGCAGGTACGAAATCTCGTGTACCGTAATGTGTTGAAATGGAAAAAAGTGGCCTCTACGGTCTGTGGTGACAGTGGAAATTTCTTGCTCCAGTACCAGACCAGCGATTTAGTGTTTTACTGTAAGGGCGATGTGCACCTGAAGGCGGGCGCGAAGTGGAAGGGGAATAAGACGCTTATTGTTGAGGGTGGCAATGTGTACGTCGAGGGAAGTCTGAGTGGTGACAAGGGTCAGCTCGGTATCGTGGTGATCCGAAGTAAGCTTAGTG
>JAHFJT010000125.1 GCA_023245695.1 Candidatus Peregrinibacteria bacterium
AAAGCCAAGTAGCCGCTCAGAAAGCTCCTCGATCGTCAAAACATACTCGAGCACATCAAAGAAGGCGACCGTCTTCACAATCGCATCGTCGAGCGTCTCAGACCGCACTGCTGGCAGAAAATCCATATGCCTATTCTAAAGAAGATACTGGTGTGATACAATCCCAGGCTGAAGACCCTTTGCACCCCGCAATCACCCCGATGAACATCCAAACCGAAAAACTCGAGAAAATTCTTGCCGCGCTCCCGATCTCACCTGGCGTCTATAAAATGAAAGACGCAGAAGGTCGCATTATCTATATCGGTAAGGCAAAAAACCTTCGCCATCGCGTGAAGAGTTACTTTCAAAATAACGCAGATCTTGGCATCAAAAAAGAGGGGATGGTCCTGCAGATCGACGACATCGAGTACATCGAAGTCGGCAACGAGCTCGAGGCCCTCATTCTCGAAACGAATCTCATCAAACAGTTCCGACCGAAGTACAACGTGCTCATGAAGGACGACAAAGGATACGTCTACATTCGTGTTTCCGTCGAAGAAGATTTTCCTCGCATTACGATTGTTCGCAGAAAAGAAAAAGATAAGGCAAAATACTTCGGCCCAAAAACCGCAGCCTACAAAGTAAAACAGACGCTCGACATTCTCCGAAAAGTTTTACCATTCCGTCACTGCGGTCTGGAAATCAAGTATCTCCAGCCGAACGGCTACGAGCACGACGTCGAAGTCACAAACAAAGTTCTCAAGTATCCATGTCTCTATCATTACATTAGAAGATGCGCAGCGCCATGCATCGGCAAGATCGATCCGACACACTACCGTGGCATCATCAACAAAGTCATCAACTTTCTCGAAGGAAAACCGGATGAACTCATGAATCAGCTCAAAGACGAAATGACGATCTACGCGCAGCAGAAAAAATTCGAAAAAGCCGCAGCTATTCGCGACAAACTCAAGATCATGGAAGAGATGTTTGAGAAGCAGCGCATCAGCGATCCGCATCGCAAAGACACCGACGTCTTCCACTTCATTATCGACAACTCGCGCATCTACACGAATCTCTTTCAAATCCGTGAGGGTCGCATTGTGGGTCAAGAAAACTTCATCCTCAATAATCAAGGAGAGAAGGAGGTCCCATCCACCACCGAAATCTGCGAGGCATTTCTTCGTGACTACTACCAGTCAGCGACCAGCATCCCCGATGAAATTCTTGTCCCCGAACTTCTCGATCCGGAAGAAAAGGAAATGGCAGAAGCCTGGATCTCCGAGAAGCGGGGAAAAAAAGTCAGCATTCTCTGGCCGCAAATAGGGGAGAAGAACAAACTCCTCGAACTCTCGCTCGCCAATGCTCGCAGCTACGCACATCAGCAAAAAGCAAAGTGGCTCAAGACAGAGGTAATTCCAAAAGAGTCTCTCGAAAATCTCGCGGTCACCCTCGGTCTTCCAAAACCTCCGAAGCGCGTAGAGTGCTACGATATTTCCCATTTTGGTGGCACCGGCACCGTCGCCTCCATGGTCGTCCTGATGAATGGCGCACCTGCCAATAGTGAATACCGTCGCTTCAAACTCCGAACCATTCCACACGGCAAGCCCGACGACTATGCCTCCATGCGGGAAGTCCTCACGCGCCGTCTCAAATATCTCACCATTGGAAACTTCGGCTATCGTGCACCAAGTAAAAAAACCTTCGAAGAGATCAAGACTATCCTCACGAACGAACATCACGCAACCGAAGAAGAGCTCAAAAAGCTCAATACAGAAATGATTCTCTCAATGTGCGATGACAAAGATCCAAAGAATAAAAAGCTCGTCGGATTCGCCATCAACGAGATCATCAACCACGAGGCCTCCATCATGGATCACCTTTGGATTAATCCCGAGTACACCAATCAGGAACTCATCAGTAAACTGATCTACAAGCTCCTCGAGAAACATAAGAAAACGAAGAAGTGGTACCTCTTCACACCCGCCAACACTCAGGAATTTTTCGAAACCCAAGGCTTCAAAGAAGTAAAATCCCGACCCGACTCACTCGTCACACACCTTCTCGCCACTCCGGAGAAATCTCGCCCAGACGCACTCCTCATGATCGAAACCGCTCGAGTTCTCGAGCAGTACGCCAAGTTCACCGTTAAACCTGACCTCATCGTCCTCGACGGTGGCAAAGGTCAGCTCGGCATCGGCGTCGAAGTCCTCGAAACGCTCGGCCTCACGATTCCTATCTGCTCACTCGCCAAACAAGAAGAAGAAATCTTCAAGCCAGGCGAAAAAGAGTCAATCAAGCTTCCGAAGGATTCAAAAACCCTCCACCTGGTCCAGCGCATCCGCGACGAGTCCCACCGCTTCGCCGTGACCTACTCCAACCTCGTCCACAACAAAAACCTCATCACCTCCGAACTCGACGACATCCACGGCATCGGCGAACTCACCAAGAAAAAACTCCTCAACCACTTCGGCTCCCTCGCCTCCATAAAAAACGCCACCATGGACGAACTCGCCAGAGTCGCTGGAAAAAAGACGGCCATCGCCCTCAAACAGCAGTTTCAGCAAAAGTAATATTCTGGTGCCGGGGGTGGGAGTCGAACCCACACACCCTTGCGAGTACTCGATTTTGAGTCGAGCGCGTCTGCCATTCCGCCACACCGGCACGATACATAACAAGGCAAAACATAGCTGAAATCGCCTTTTTGCCACGCCAGTATAGCCAAGCTGAGGCAAAAAAACAAAACAATTGAAACAGGGCTTCCCAAAAGCCAAAAAAAGCGCTACAATGCGCAAAGTTCAAGCCAGAAATAAGCCGAAACGGCATTAAAAAGATCCACGTCATGATTCACGATGAAGTTACTATAGAATGTATTGGAGGAAAGGGAGGCAGCGGCCTCGTCAGCTTTCGAAGAGAGAAATTTGTGCCACGAGGTGGTCCAGATGGTGGCGACGGTGGTCGTGGTGGATCGGTGATTTTGATCGCCAAGGAAAACACCCGTACTCTCACCAATCTCAACAACCAAAAAATCTTCCGAGCAGGAAATGCCAGATCTGGCGGAGACACAGATCGTCACGGAGCCGATGGGGAAGATCTCTATATTCCCGTACCAGTTGGTTCCCAGATTTACACCCTCGACAAAAAGCACCTTATCGCCGATCTCACGGAGGAAAATCAGGAGTACAAAGTCGTAAAAGGCGGCCGCGGTGGCTATGGAAATGTCCACTTCGTCAGTAGTCGATTTCAGGCTCCAAAGATCGCAGAAATTGGCGCGGAAGGAGAGCGAATGGAAATTCTTATCGAGCTCAAGCTTATCGCGGATGTTGGTATTATTGGGCTTCCTTCAGCGGGAAAATCCACCCTCATCAGCGTGATCAGTAACGCGAGACCAAAGATCGCGGCGTACCACTTTACAACACTCAGCCCAAATCTCGGCGTCGTGGATCTTACCAAAGCTCTCAAGGAACCTGAGGCGACCTTTGTCGTTGCGGACATTCCAGGGCTCATCGAAGGTGCGAACGAAGGAAAGGGTCTCGGCCACGA
>JAHFJT010000011.1 GCA_023245695.1 Candidatus Peregrinibacteria bacterium
GACAAGAACATTTTTGATGCCTTTCCAAAAAGTGCTATTATCCCTGCATCGCGGACGATTAGCTCAGTTGGTTAGAGCGTACGATTCACATTCGTAAGGTCACTGGTTCGAGCCCAGTATCGTCCACCATGCACGCTTCGTGCAGCCCCCGTATTTGTTCCTGTCTTCCGTGGCCGTCCCTGTTCCCTGTTCGTAATTTATTATTCTCTATCCCTCAACCCCATGGCAAAAGGTCTCAGTGCTCAGAAGTCCGATAAGAAGGCTCCGAAAATGACTCCAAAGGAGAAGCTTCAGGCGAAGCGCGATAAGAAGGCTCGAAATGGATAATTTTTGTATCGCGTGATAACTAAAAACACCGCCCAGAAATGGGCGGTGTTTTTTTAAAGTGCTTTTTAAGAGCTCTTAATTACGCTCGCTGAACGTTGACAGCGTTGAGACCCTTTGGTGACTCTTCTGTCTCGAAAGAAACAGCATCGCCTTCCTTAAGCTCGTCGAATGTTACGCCAACAAGTCCCTTGCTGTGGAAGAAAAGATCCTTTGAGAGTCCTTCTCCAGTGATGAAACCAAATCCGTTGCTTGTAAGCTTCTTGATGATACCAGTCATATTAATGAAAGTTAAAGTAATGAAAAACAAATGATTGGAGTAGTTTGAGATCTCGACGTTTCGAACCATACCTTCTTTTGTAGAGTGATTCTATCAGGTAAAATTCGTTTTGTCGATGGGCTTTTCTGCTTTAAGATAGCATTATGTCTTACCTCGTATACATCCTTCAGTGCGCAGATAGTACTCTCTATGTGGGTTCTACGAATGATATAGAGAGGCGGCTCTACCAGCATAATGAGCTCAAAACAGGGGCTCGTTATACCAAGGCGAGGCGACCGGTGTCTCTATTATACACCGAATACTGCGAGTCGCGTGGGCAGGCGCTCAGGCGTGAGTATTCTATTAAACAGCTTTCTAGGGAGGAAAAATTGCAGCTCATTCGGGCTTTCCAGTAGGATCCAGTGAAGAGCGCTTGCGTCCTTCGCATAAAGATGGTATTGTACCCTCATTTTTAGGTATTTTATGATTATACGACGCCGAGGCGAAGAGGTAGTTCGCCTAGATAAAAAACCAGATCAGCTTTCTGATATCCAGATCTTTCCGGCTGTTCGGAAGTATCGTCTTCGCCCGGAGCGACAGATGCGCACTGTACAAAAGCCTGATATTCAACCGGTACTCCATCCTCTCGAGATTGCTGACCGAATTCTCGACCAGCTCAGACTTGATTTTCGTGAACGACTGAATGTTTGCACCTCTCCCGAAGCGCGCCTCCAGGTAACGAGTGCCTTTCTGTCACTTGTGGAAAATCTGCGTGACAAACTTTTTTCTGCTACCGAAAGTGCTCCTCACAGTGTTTCTTCAGATGTTCTGCCGCATGAGGTTGTTACTTGGACGCCATCTGATGTATTGGAGCTCATCGATACATGTAGAGTTACAAATCAAAATATTGGGCTTTTACTCCAATGGATTATGGTGCACACCGCATTCAAAAGTTATACGGATATAGAGGCAGCTTCTGGTGTTGCAGACTCCGTCATTAGCCGTTTTCGCACGGGTTGGTACCAGAAATCTCCGTATCAAATTCCAAATGGCGATAAGCTTCTTCGCTGGATTCGAGCTGTCGCAGAGAGGCGAATTTCAAAGCCGTAATTTTTTGTGATTACTTCCTGATAAGAAGGTAACCGTCGACCGTCTGAATAGTGCTTTTTTGTTTCGTACCGGTTTTTACAGTCTGTATGAAAAGATCGGTAACGATGAGGCTATAGGTAAAGTTCCTTGTTTTTCCATCGAAAATCATTTGTTCTTTTTTGAGGCCGACGTCATTGTTTCCTTTCACGCTTGAATCGATCTTTTCTATTCGTTGTGCAATTGGGAAGGTGGCGACTTTTTGAATATTTTGCCCTAGTTTGTTCTCATTTGTAAGATCCCAAATTGCGACACTGTCCCCATCGAGGCTTACTGTATAAAGCTTCCCATACCATTCACTCTTGATTGCTGCGGTATCAATTGGTGCGTTTTTGATGCGAATCATATACTGATATCCCTGGAGGTTGATGGCGTTGGTTTTTGGGTTTTCAACATCGAGGTAGAAGTGCGCCGTGCTGTAGATTGGAGATGTTACGGTATTCGAAGTCAAATTTTCTCTTGTTCCGTAGAGATATTCTAGAATGCGATCGGATTTTTGCGTGCTACTCATCGAGTTACTATAGTCATTTTTTACATCTGCTGGTAGCCACTTTTCGACACCATCGAGCGTGAGATAGGAGTTGAGATACCAGAGGGTTGAGCTTACCTGGTCGTAGGACTCATCTTTCGATGCCGGTACAAGCTTCCCGTCTTTGAGAAGTCCCTGTTCGGTAAGGACTTTTTCCAGACGTGACATCTGATTATTGAGGGAGATGGTTTGAGCACTCAGGGGACCGAACTGCGAGAGGAGAATGAAAGCGCTGGTGATGAGCGGAATGAAGATAAGATTTTTCTTTTTACTTAGAGAAAGATAGAGCGCCATGACGACAAAGAATATTCCGAAGAGCACTACATAGTAGCGATGCATCGTAATTCCATACTGATCGATACGGAGATGGAGTGAAGCGAAGAAAAGGATAAGAATGGGAATCCAGGCGACAATAGCACCGCGAAAAAGTTTTCTCCATGTTGTGTTTTTTTCCGTGAGAGGATATGCGATCGCATAGGTTGCAAATGCTGAAAGCAGGTAGCCTATGATCATATACACCGTGTCACCTTGTGGCCAGATGTGCGTAGCGATTATTTTGATCCCATAAATGTAGAGTACGAGCGTGTAGAGTCCAAGAAGGGGGACGAGAATATAAGTTACAAATTTCTTTAAGAGATCTGGGTATGAGGTCTCTGATGAAATTTTTTCTGAAATGCCGCTCAAGAAAAACCAAGAAGCTACGATACCGACAACGATTATCCAGATTCGTGGATAAATTTCTCCATTGATGGAGAAATTGAAGAGAAAATCCGCTGATTTAATGATGAGGGATGCGCCGATAAAGAGCGCCGCAGAAAAAACTCCTGTGATGAGTAATCTTGTGATGAGATTTTTTGTAAAACTCCAGAACGAGAGTGCATCCTTTTTTGCAAGAAATAAGAAAGTGATTGGCGAAAGAAATGCAACGAGCTCCATGGCAACTATTTGGCTGAAGGGTCCATTTGAGCTTGGTGGAGTTGCGAAGAAAAGGAGCATCGCGTAGATCAGGGCGAAGAGGTATGGCATCCATCGCATTGCCTTGGTAAGATTGAGCTGTTCGACGAGGATTTTTCCGGAAATACTGAGAGGAAAGAGACAGATAAGTGTTAAGAGCACGCGGAGTATGTCGTATTCGAGTTCATCCCTGTTGCTATTCCAGAATGTGGAAAAGTAGAGTGCAACTCCTGTTCCCAGGGTGGCAATAATGATGGATATTGGAAAACGAGCGAGAGTTTTTTTGGTATCGTCATGGAGGCTCACGATGAAGGCGGGAGTTTGGGTCATCGGACAGAGGGTGATGGGATAGTTTACTTCGTTATGAGCTGACTGCGGTTGTAGCCAACGCCGATAAAGGTCATTGGAAGGCCAATGATCTCTTCGAGTTTTTTAACGTAGGACTGTGCATTTGCTGGGAGTTCTTCGAATGAGGCGCAGGTATCGAGTGGCTCGGTCCAGCCGGGCATGTCGAGATACTCAAGTTCCATGCCATTTTCCCTGTAGAGCTGGTCGAGATCAGACGGAAAGCTCTCGAGCGTTTTCCCGTTTACCTTGTATCCCGTAACGATACGAATTGTTTCAAGTCCCGTGAGGACATCGAGTTTAGTGAGGTTGATGTGAGTAAGGCCATTGATCATAACGGCGTAGCGAGCCACGACCGTGTCCATCCATCCGCAGCGGCGTGGACGGCCCGTGGTAGATCCAAACTCACCGCCTTTAGTTCGGAGGTACTCGCCAGTTTCGTTGTCGAGTTCGGATGGAAATGGTCCTGCGCCAACGCGTGTGGTGTAGGCCTTTAAAATACCAATGATTGAGTCGATGTTTCGTGGAGGAATGCCCGTTCCGGTAATGATGCCGCCAATTGATGCATTGGATGATGTGACGAATGGATAGGTTCCATAGTCGACATCGAGCATGGTCGCATTGGCACCTTCGAGGAGGATTTTTTTGCCAGCGAGGGTTTGTGCATGAAGGAGCGTGACCGTATCTGTGATATAGGGAAGAAGCTCTTCACGGTGCTGCTTGAAGGCGAGAAGCTCTTCTTCGGCATTGTGTTCGAGAGCTGGGTACATTTTTTGAATGTGGGCAAGATTGCTTCGGTAGTGAGCCTCAAATTTTTCCCAGTTGATGAGTTCTCCAACCCTCAGTCCCATACGGTTAATCTTGTCGGAGTACGCTGGTCCAATACCTCGGCCGGTGGTTCCAATTTTTTTACCGCCCTTCATCTCTTCCTGGAGAACATCGATCTTTTTGTGGTAGTCGCAGACGAGATGCGCGCGGTCAGAGATAAAAAATCTTCCTGCGAGCGAGATACCTTCATTCGTCAGGAGCTGAATTTCATCGGCAAGAGAAGGGAGGTTGATGACACAGCCATTGCCAATAATCATCTTCGTATTGAGCTGAAGCGCGCCTGACGGCACCTGATGGAAGACAAACTTTTTTTCGTTTACATAAATTGTGTGGCCTGCATTTGCCCCGCCGGTAGCTCGTACGATCCAGTCGTACTGCTCAGCTAAAATATCCACAAGCTTTCCTTTCCCTTCATCGCCCCACTGAGTTCCAATAATCGCGGTGACGTTTCCGAGGTTGGGCTGAGACATAGCTTTAGGGGTTAGTACTATTGGCTTGGTTTGGCTTAGCTTAGAGTGTTTGCGCCGAAACTATATCGTATGTCCTCTTGGTTGTCACTTTTTTTCACCAGCTGGTGATTGGTACCTTGTTGTCCCTATGATAGTGTCCATTTTGCTATCTTTTTACTATACATTCGGACATAGAATTTTGTTTTGTATCCCTCTCGTACCTTCCTCGTGTTGATCTATTCATTTTTTACCCCTCTATTTCTCTATGGGAAAGCAAAAACAGCTTAATATTCGAATTAATGCTGAACTTTATGAGATGGCTCAATATAAGTGCTATTTGAAATTTGGCATAGGACTGAGCCCTTTGATAAAAGTATTTTTAAAATCTTTTGTTACCCAGAAAGGTGTAGGTTTTTACGTTGGGGATGATGATCTGTGTCAGCTTTTTGCGAAGTGGCTTATAAAAAAGCGCGCTGATAAGCGAAAAGTTAATGGTTTTCATGGATATGGTCCCTATCTCAAGGATCTGTATGATTTAGGGAACACGAAAAAGATCTTTGAAAGAGGAGCTCTTTAACGTAGAATTGTGCCACAAAATTTACCCTTTAATTTTTCCACCCTATGATTCCAAATGATCAGATTCAGGCGCAGCTTCCTTTTTGTCTTGAGGAGACAGATTTTCCAGGGCTCGGGGAGAAGTATATAGGGAAGGTTCGAGATAATTATACGATGGGGGAGAAGCGATACCTGATTTCGAGTGATCGTCTCTCGGCGTTCGATCGTGTGATTTGTACGATTCCGTTCAAAGGTCAGGTGCTCACTCAGATGGCAAAGTTCTGGTTTGACCAGACCAAAGATATTATTGGAAATCATGTACTCGAATATCCAGATCCGCAGGTTTGCGTGGGTGTTCAGTGCACACCGCTTCCTATTGAGATGATTGTGCGTGGATATATTACGGGCGTGACGACGACGAGTGCATGGTACAACTACGAAAAAGGAGTTCGAGATTTCTGTGGAAATATTCTCCCAGAAGGTCTCAAGAAAAATCAGAAGTTCGACCAGCCAATTCTCACACCTTCTACAAAAGCCGAGCACGGTGATCACGATGAATCCGTCTCGAGAGAAGAGATTCTCAAACGAACATCATTGACTCCGGAGCAGTACGATTTTATTGCGGATGCATCTTTGAAACTCTATCAGCGAGGAGTTGAAATTGCGGCTAAGCAGGGGATTATTCTTGTGGATACAAAGTACGAATTTGGTGTTACGCCGAGTGGCGATATTGTATTGATTGATGAGATCCATACGCCGGATTCTTCACGATTCTGGTTTGCGAATGAGTATGACCAGCGATTTGCCGCAGGAGAAGAGCAGAAAAAAATTGATAAAGAGTATCTTCGAGAGTGGCTTGCTGCTGAAGGTTTTCGAGGCGATGGTGAAATTCCAGCTATCCCGGATGATGTGAAAGTTGAGACGGCCCGACGATATATCGAGGCGTTTGAACTTATTACTGGCCAGCCATTTGTTGCCGAGGTTGGAAATGTTCTCGAACGAATTAGAAAAAATTTGGGACAGGCGTAAACGCACCTCCCTCTTTTTCTTGACGAAGAGATACTCATTACAGTATCTCTTTTACTGTTCGTATATTTTTTACCCCCACTCCTTCTATGATTAACACTGGCGACACCGCTTTTGTGCTGATCTCGTCCGCGCTCGTGGCCCTCATGACCCCAGGTCTTGCGTTTTTTTACGGCGGCCTCGTGCGGCGTAAAAACGTGCTCACGATCATGATGCAAAGTTTCATTTCGATGGGTTTGGTAACGGTCCTTTGGGCCGTTTTTACGTTCTCGCTCGCTTTTGGTACGGATCATATGGGGATTATTGGAGGGTTGAATTATTTGATGATGCATGGAGTGGGCATGGAGCCGGTCGTGGGATATGGTTCAACGATTCCGTTTTTTGCGTTCTTTGTATTTCAGATGATGTTTGCGATTATCACTCCGGCACTTATCACAGGTGCCTTTACCGATAGAATGAACTTCAAAAGTTACCTCGTGTTTCTTTCGCTGTGGAGTGTGTTGATTTATGCACCACTGGCTCATGCTGTTTGGGGCGGGGGATTGATTTCAAAATTGGGCGCCATCGATTTTGCAGGCGGAACCGTTGTGCATATCAGTGCGGGTATGGCTGCGCTTGCGTCGGTGTTTGTTCTCGGAAAGCGAAAAAACGTCGAGCACCTTCCTCACAATATTCCATATGTGGCTCTTGGTACTGGACTTCTCTGGTTTGGCTGGTATGGGTTCAATGCGGGTAGCGCGCTTGCAGCGAATGGTCAGGCTGCGGCTGCATTTGCGAATAGCGATATTGCCGCGTCAGCTGGTATGGTGACGTGGTTGTTTCTTTCTTGGATCGTCGATAAGCGTCCAAGTATGGTTGGAGCTCTCACGGGAGTTCTCGCTGGGCTGGTTGCCATTACACCAGCGGCTGGATATGTCGAACTCTGGGCTGCGCTCTTAATTGGCGTCATTGCGTCTATTGTCTGTTTCTATGCGATCAAGTTCCGAATTCGTATGGGCTGGGATGATGCGCTCGATGTCTGGGGATGTCATGGTGTCGGCGGCATTGTCGGCTCGATTTTGACAGGTGTGTTTGCTGCAAAAAGTATTGGGGGCTTCTCGGGACTTATCGAGGGGAATACTGCTCAATTCCTTTCAAACATCTATGGAACCCTGATTTCTATCGTGTTTGCTTTTGTGGGAACATATCTTCTTCTGCGCTTTATCAAGCTCTTTATGCGGGTTGATCCTGTTCTCAAAGAGGAGCAAGAAAGTCTTGATCGAGCTTTGCACGGGGAGGAGGCATACGACTTCTAGAGTGTCTTGCTTTATGGGTGTTCTTGTTTTATAATTCACTCCTTCATAATACATGAATATGACACTTGAACACCCTTGTCCCCCTGATTTCGATGGTTTCTATGGCGTTTTGCCGCCCCGTTCTCAATTCATAGAAGCGGCGATTGCTCAGAATCCGGATTTTCTACATTTGAAGCAACTCTTTCCTTTTGCTCTGAGGCGACTGGATCCTATGAATATGATGGAAGCAGGGGTTCAGCATCATGCGTTCCCGGCTCTTCTGGTTTTTTGTGTGATTCGAGGTAAGGTGGAGCGTGTTATGTCGGTCTCCGCTTATGCAGATCACGCGCGTCTCATTTTTGAAAGTGATGGTTTGCCGAATGGCTGTTAGCTTGATACCTCAGCGAGCTTATGGCATGCTAGTGGCGTTTAGAATTTCCTTCATCTACCCCTAACATTTCAAATCATGATCGTTCCTATTCTCCTTGGGTCAGCTACTGACAAAGACTTCGCACAGAAGATTGTTGACGAGCTGGATGTGTTTGGTATTCCGTCTGAGGTTATTGTGGCTTCTGCGCACAAGGTTCCAGAAAAGGTTATCGAGATTATTGAGCGATTCAATAAAGAGGTAGAGGTTGTGTATGTGACGCTCGCTGGTATGAGTAATGGTCTTTCTGGTGTCACGGCCGGATCTTCTTGCCATCCGGTAATTGCCTGCCCACCGCACAAAGATTTGATGGAGTATCAGGTTGATATTCATTCTTCGCTACGAATGCCAAAGGACACGCCGGTTCTTACGGTTCTTTCTCCGGGAAATACCGCCCTATGTATTGCTCGAATTTTTGCAATTTCTCATCCTGAGATCCGTGAAAAGGTTGTTGCACGAGTACAGAAGGTAAAGGCTTCGTTCTAAATTGCTTGTGTGTATTGCGCTTTATTTACCTCTTAGATTCACCATCCATGACTCGACTTACTGCACTTTCTCCGCTCGATGGCCGCTATGCCGATAAAGTTTCTGAGCTCTCTGATTTTTTCTCTGAGTTTGCCCTTCAGAAGTATCGCGTACTTGTTGAAATTGAGTGGCTCATTTTTATCTGCAATGATTTGAAGCTGAGTGGTTCTAAAAAGCTGACTTTGGCCCAAATCAAGGTGTTGCGAGGAATGTATGAGAAATTTTCTGAAAACGATGGTCAGAATATTAAGGGCTTCGAGGCGACGACGAATCATGACGTGAAGGCGGTGGAGTACTTTCTTCGTGAAAAGCTTGCAGCGGCGAAAATTAACGGCTACGAGTCGTTCATTCACTTCGCCTGTACGAGTGAGGATATCAATAACCTCTCATACGCGCTCATGATTCGCGATGCGGTCCAGGGTCCGATCCAGGACTGGTACAATGAGCTCTTTGCGACGCTCGAGGGATTTGCGCACGAGCACAAAGATGTTGCGATGATGGGGCATACACATGGTCAGCCGGCCTCACCGACAACGGTTGGAAAGGAGATTATGAACGTGGTCGCTCGACTCGATCGTCAGACCGATATTTTTGAGGACTCGATTGGATTCCTCGGAAAGATTAACGGTGCGGTAGGGAATTATAATGCGCACGTGGTGGCCTATCCCGAGATCGATTGGTTGAAGGCGGGTCAGAAATTTATCTCTGGTCTTGGACTTACCCCAAATATGTACACCACCCAGATCGAACCACATGACTGGAATGCAGAACTCTTTGATCTCATGCGCCGTATGAACGTGATCTTAACCGACCTCTCTCGAGACATGTGGATGTATATCGGTATGGGCTATTTCAAGCAAAAGGTGAAGAAGGGAGAGGTGGGCTCATCGACGATGCCGCACAAGGTTAATCCAATCGACTTTGAAAACGCCGAAGGGAATTTCGGACTTGCGAATGCGCTTTTTGGGCACTTCTCAGAGAAGTTGCCGATCTCTCGAATGCAGCGAGATCTTACTGACTCTACCGTTATGCGAAATGTAGGCGTGGCTTTTGGCTACACACTTCTTGGATTCAAGAGTTTGCTCAAGGGTATGGGTAAGGTTGAGGTGAATCACGAGGCTCTCGCAAAAGATCTCGATGCACACTGGGAAATTCTTGGTGAGCCGGTTCAGACCGTCTTGCGAAAATATGGTGTGAAAAATGCGTATGAACTCTTGAAGGATATGACTCGTGGTAAGAATTTCGGACGCGCTGATTACGTGAAGTTTGTTGGTGGACTGCCAATTCCTGCGAAAGAGAAAGCGAAACTGGAAAAGCTCACGCCTGCGACGTATGTCGGGTTGGCGGTGAAGCTGGTGTAGTGACTGATTCTTAATTTGTAAATTATCCAATTGTATTATGCCTCTTGATTCAAAAAAAGATATTTTCCCTGAAGCGCACAATAGCGACATATCACGTCCTATTATGAATATTGTTGATGGAATTGATCGTGCAAAACTTTTGAGTGATGATCGTTTGGCTCGAGCTAGGCACCCGCTTGTACAGGAGAGAATTGGTGAGCAGTTGGCGCTCAATGTTGAGGTGCATAATATGGTATACCATATTGCAAGTTCGCTAAATTTACCGGATGGGATTTCAAATGCGGACCAGGTTTTGGAGTGGGGAAGAGAGTCCGAGGCCATTCTCTTGGATAATGCTTTGGATCGAGAGAATCTCACTCAGTATATTCAGTCGTTAAAGACTGCTGTGGTCGCTCTAGCTCAGAAGTACGAAGAAAATGAGAAGTTTCCAGGAAATGCTTCTCGGGCCGTTGATTTCGAGTTGCGGATTTTTTTGAAGATGCCAACCAATGCAAAAGATCTTGTTGTGTATTCATTTGCACGACCTGGCGAGGATCCTCAAAAGGCGTTAAGTCGTCTTCTGTCTATGCGAGAACGGGCTACCAATCTTATTGGTGAAACTCCAGAGAATGCGTCACGTATTCGTGAATTTGAAGATGAGCATGACGCTGTTGAGCGGTGGTTACGAGGTCAACTTGCGGCTGCAGAGCTGGATGTTTAGATCTCTGTATATTGCCTTCACTTGTATTTGATGTTCTTATTTGTGCCCGGGCACAAATCCGCTTGCTGTTTATTTCAAATTCCTGCAACAATACAGCAGAACTTTATTTGAACTCCTAGCTCCCATTTCCATGATTCTCTCCGACCACGATATTCACGAACGTATTAAGAAGGGCGATATTCAGTGTTGGTGCCCAGAGAATGATTTTCTTAAGAATGTGCATGCGTCTTCGATGGATATGCGGTTAGGGCGGTTTTTCAAGATTTATAATCACAATGCGTTTGCAGTTCTTGATCCGATGAAGCCTGAGTGTTTTGATGATGCGACTCGCCTCGTCGAGCTTCCGGAAGATGGTAGGACGCCGTTTATCGTGCAGCCGGGCGAGTTTGTGCTGGGTGTCACGCTCGAGAAAATTAAAATTGCGGACGACCTCGTGGCACGTGTCGAGGGACGAAGTTCACTCGGACGACTTGGAATTATTATTCACTCGACGGCCGGATTTGTAGATGCCGGTTTCGAGGGAACGATTACGCTCGAGATTACAAATATCAATCGAATGCCAGTGGCACTCTACCCAGGTATGCGTGTGTGTCAGCTCGCGTTTGAGCTCATGACGTCGCCCGCAGATGTCCCGTACCACAAAAAATCACACTCGAAGTATCAGGGACAGATTTTACCAGAAGAGAGCCGTATTCATACGGATCCTGAGTTTGTGAAGCATCGTCTCGTTGCGTAAATTTTTGATTAATACTCGTCTTCCCCGATATCCGTAGGGACGTTGAGTCTTTCTCTTTGAAGTTGAGCTAATGCCCTATGGGTGAGCATTATATTTGCTGATGCGTATCCAATTTGTTCTATTACGGAATTTCGTACCTCTCTTGTTGCTGTTTCGATGATGCCACCTCCATTTCGCATCCAGATCGCATATATTTCAGGTTCTACTTTATCTGGTTTTGCAGAAGGATGACCGTGTCGATCAAGATAGTGAACGCCTCGAGGTTGAATTGTTGACTCTTGTGTGCTCGTAGGTTTAACCTTTTTTGATGAGGTTGTTTTTTTATCCGCAATTTCTTTACCTCGGCTTATTGCTTGGAGAATCAATGTTCCTCCATCTACTATTTCAGCTGCCGATGATCGTACTGTTCCATCCATCATACTGTAGTTTGTAAATTTATTCTCGCGCATTTTAACTTGTTTCTTCCCTCTGTCAAGTTTTCAAAGCTTTTTCGTTGTGTTGTAGCTTTGGGGTGAGTATAATTTTCGTGATTTATTCTCCAATATTCTATGTTTACGCCTGTGAATCCCCGCCAGTCATTTCCTGATCTTGAGCATGAAGTCCTCGATTTTTGGCAGCAGAATAAAATTTTTGAGCGATCGGTCGAGCAACGAAAAGGCCGAAAAAAGTACGTGTTTTTCGATGGCCCACCCTTTGCGAACGGACTTCCGCACTATGGGCATATTCTTGCAAGTTCTCTGAAAGACGCCGTAACACGGTACTGGACCATGAAGGGTTACTACGTGCCACGTGAAAATGGCTGGGACTGCCATGGTCTTCCGGTGGAGTACGAAATTGAGAAGGAGCTGAAGCTTTCTGGTCGCAAACAGATCGTCGAGATGGGAGTGGAGAAGTTTAACGATGCCTGCCGAGAGAGCGTGTTCCGATACACGCATGAGTGGGAGAAGCTGATCAAGCGTCTTGGACGCTGGGTGGATTTTGAGAATAGCTACGCGACGCTCGATAACACGTACATGGAGTCGATCTGGTGGGTCTTCAAGCAAATTTGGGACAAGAAGAAGGTCTACGAGGGTTATAAATCTATGCACATTTGTCCGCGTTGTGAAACGACTCTCTCGAACTTTGAGGTGAGCCAGGGATATAAGGACATTACGGATTTTTCTGTGGTGGCGAAGTTCAAGCTCAAGGATTTTGAGAATACCTACGTACTCGCGTGGACGACGACGCCATGGACGTTGCCGACAAATATCGCACTCTGTCTCAATCCAGAGGTGAATTACGTGAAGGTTTCGGCGCTCAATGATGCCGGAGAAAAAGAGTTTTATATTTTGGCGGCCGCTCGAGTTGCTGCAATTTTTGGTGAACGGGAGTACGAGGTTGTTGAAGATATCATGCCGAAGTCCCTGGAAGGAAAGGTCTATGAGCCGCTCTTTGATTTTTACATGGATCTCGTCGATGGCAGCAATGGCCAGCCAAAAAAGAAGACTTATGAAATTGTTCTTGATAGTTATGTAACTACGGAAGATGGTACGGGCGTGGTGCATATTGCGCCGATGTTTGGTGAAGACGATCATCGTGTTGCCTTGAAATATGGTATGCAGGAGTCATTTTTTCAGCATGTGAAACTTGATGGGACGTTTGTGGATCGGGTGAAGCCGTGGGCGGGAAAGTTTGCGAAGTCGCAGGACTCGAATATTGTCGCGTATCTCAAAGAGCATAACTCGGTCTTCAATGCCTTCAATATTCGGCACAGCTATCCACACTGTTGGCGCTGTGATACCCCATTGCTCAACTACTTTACGACCTCGTGGTTCATCCGCGTGACGGATGTGAAGGACGACATGATTGTTAATAATAAAAAAATTGCGTGGCAGCCGGAGCATATTCAAGAAGGTCGTTTTGGAAAATGGCTCGAAGGATCTCGCGACTGGGCGATCTCCCGAAATCGATTCTGGGGATGTCCGATTCCGATCTGGAAGTGTACGAA
>JAHFJT010000126.1 GCA_023245695.1 Candidatus Peregrinibacteria bacterium
CCGCCGCAAAATTCACGACCGGAAGTCGTCCCAAATCTCGAACTTGCCGCACCAACTCAACTCCCACTCGCATCTCACCTGCCGCAGCCATAAGCTGTTCATCGCTCATCGACTTCAACGCCTCAATTTCTCGTGCCATGGTTTTGATATGTCTCACCGCCTCGATTACATTCCCGGTTCCAGCCTCGCCTTTCGTACGAATCATCGACGCACCCTCAGCAATACGACGCAACGCCTCGCCAAGATTCGTCGCACCACACACAAACGGCACCTTGAAATCCCGCTTATCCACATGGGAAAACGGATCAGCTGGCGTAAGAACTTCACTCTCATCGATAAAATCCACCTCAAGCGCCTCAAGAATCTGCGCCTCCACCGTGTGGCCAATACGCACCTTCGCCATAACCGGAATCGAAACCACACCCTGGATCCCACGGATCATCTCAGGCGCACTCATACGAGCAACCCCACCCTGCGCACGAATATCCGACGGCACGCGTTCAAGCGCCATGACAGCACACGCACCCGCCGCCTCTGCGATCGCAGCCTGCTCGGCATTCGTCACATCCATAATCACGCCTCCCTTCATCATCTGTGCCAAATTTTTTCCTGCTTCGTTGAACATAGTTTACAGCTTATGTTTCTAAAACTTTGCCCGCCTAGTCTGCCACAGGACACGCAATTTACGCAACCTTCTGCCCTTGGCGAGTTGACGCGATGTATTGGATAAGGAGTTGCTGCGGATTGTCAGAGAATGCACCAAGCTGTTCCGGAGTGGAAGTCACCTGATCGCCCTCAAGACGATTCAAAAGTGCTACACACATACACGCTGCTGGAATGCCCATTTTTTTACAAAAGGCTCCAAACGCCGCCGCCTCCATCTCAATATTGCGAGTACCAAGTCCATGAAGCTTCTGAAGATAGTTCTGTTTTTCCTCAGGTGTAATCATACAAAAGGCACCATCAAGTCTCGCCTGAACCGTGTAGAAATCATCAGCCGACATTGTTGAGCCGAGCACCGCCTCGATATTTCCACGAACCCCGAGAATATATTGCGCAAGATCTGGATCAAAATCAGTCTCGAGAGTTACCGGTTCGCCAAGGACATCGATCACATACTCGGCACGTCCAGATGGAGCCAAGCCTTTATCGGCAACCACGACCGTTCCCGGTTCAACACCCACGCCTCCAGATGTTCCAAGTCGGTAGTATTTGAAATCAGTAGCGCCAGCATAGTGAAGCATTTTTGTGACTTCATGGAGAAGAATCGAATGAGATGGCTGGCCCATACCATGTGAAACAGAAATCGTATCACCAACTTTATACATGGAGTAGCGCTCTGTTTTGCCAATGGGAACGGGATATCCCAGATTCACGGAAAGGAGATTCCAGATATGCTCCATAACTTTTCCAAGTTTTCCAAACTGCAACTCGGGCATTTTTCCAAAGTACTGAATCGGATCTCCGAGCTGGTCGTGAAGTTTTTGCGCAAAGGTATAGGCACGATCTGCGCTCCCCATCATCGCAACATGTTTTGTGTCGCCGAACATTCCCCTGAGGTCATCTGCACTGCTCAATCCAAAGTGATACAGGAAGTCGACTTTGAGTTGTTCAAGATTCGGATTAAGAGCTGCTTTATTCATAAAATCGTAGATTATCGATGCTGGAATTAAAAAGTAATTAAGTAAACATGTCAATCGTAAAGCTAAGGTGTCGCAGGAGAAAAAATAGTCGTGTATAACTTTGTCTACCCATGCTTAGACAAGCACCTTGAACCCAAGGTACAATGCCACCAATGACCAACATGGACCAAATCTATCCCGGCCTCATTCAAAAAAACATTCCACTCGCGCCGTTCACCAGCTTCCAGATTGGTGGTCCGGCCGACCTCTACGCGGAACCAAAAAGACCCGAAGAGCTCGAGGCGCTCGTCACCGAAGCGGTCAAAAATGGCATTCCTTACTACATTTTGGGGGGTGGATCGAATACACTTTTTAGTGATAAAGGGTTTCGTGGGCTCGTGATTCGGCCACAGTTCAAGGCGATCGCGGTGACGGCTACGGCCGATGGAAACTCGATCACCGCAGAGGCAGGCGCGCTTCTCTCGCAGGTTATTCGGACGGCTGCAAAGCACGATCTCTCGGGAATGGAGGTATGGATTGGGCTTCCGGGAACTGTTGGGGGTGCCGTTCGCGGAAATGCCGGCGCTGGCGGAAAAGAGATTAAAGATTTTCTCAGCTCGGCGACGATTTTTGACCTCAAACAGCAGAAAATTGTCGAGTACAGTAACGCCGATCTCGAGTTCGACTATCGCCACTCCACCCTGAAAGACAAACCGCATCTTATTGTTTTGTCGGCGACCTTTCGTTTTGAGAAAAAACTTTCTGCGGAAGAGCAGCGAGTTCTCATGCAACACACACTCGCGCAGCGTCACGCGACCCAGCCAAAAGGTCACAGCGCCGGTTGCGCCTTTAAAAATGAGATCGACCCACGTACGCATATCGCCTACTCCGCCGGAAAACTCATCGACGAGTGCGGCCTGAAAGGTACGCGCATCGGTGGTATCGAAGTTTCAAACATCCATGGAAATTTTTTGCAAAATGTCGGAACGCCTGATCAACCAGCAACGCAGCAAGATGTTCTGGACGTGATCGCGCTCATCAAAAAAACCGTCAAAGAAAAGAAAAACATCGATCTCCACGAGGAAGTTCAGATTATACGCGAGCGCGAATAGCGCGAGTGTAGCCGCCCGCACCCACTCCCAAATAAAACTTTTCCCAACAGGAAAACTACGCTACAATACGCACAAGTACTAACCCCCTTACTTTCATGATGACTTCTAAAACATTGAAACAGGCACTCACCGTTTCAATTATCACGGTTCTCGCGCTCACATTTATGAGCTTTTCCCCTCTCGCATTTGCTCAGGCTACAACAGCTGCTCCAGCTGTCAGCGGTAGCGGTATCGCCGTCACCAACCCAGAAGACAATATCATCGGTGGAGAGACCGACGCGCGAGCCTTCATTACGAAGATTCTTCGCTTCGCACTCACATTCCTCGGTATCCTCTGTGTAGTATTGATTATTTACGGAGGTTTTCTCTATATCACCTCAGCTGGCGAAGAAGACGGCGCAAAGAAAGGAAAAACGATCATCATCTACTGTATCATCGGTCTCGTGATCATCTTCGCTTCCTACGCCATCGTCAATACGGTGCTTGGAGGTATTTCCCAGCCGGCATAAAGCTCGCGACGAAACGACTTTCGCAAAAAAATATAACCGCTCCAATCTGGGGCGGTTTTTTTGTCTCTCGACTATGCCCCGATCAACTCGGGCTGAACTTCAATAACGGTCATGTCATCTTTGACGATGATGCGATCAGGTTCCATGCGGATGATGTCTTTGGCGGAAAAAATCCGTTCTCCAAAATGGATGAGTCCA
>JAHFJT010000127.1 GCA_023245695.1 Candidatus Peregrinibacteria bacterium
GCAATGGACACGCTGGATCCTATGGAGCATTTTTCTACTGCTCTGGATCCAACCAATGCATCTCTCGGTATTTCTCGACAGTGACAGCAGTGCGACGATAACCTCTGGCAGCACAGTAGCTGTCCAAGTAGGTATTAATGCGTCTGGAGGAACTAACCAGCTTGTCAACCACAATACGTCTCCTGCAAATACCCCAAGTCTTGGCTACCACGTCTACGTCAATCGTACGAACGGCGGAACGGTTGATACCGGTGACACAACCGCGGTCGTTGGCGATGTGGGTCTGAGCGGAGGAGGGGGCGGCGCGTCAGCACCTGAATTTTCTACGATTGGTGCGATCGTCATCGCGATGGGAGGTTTCTACATGCTCACCAAGAAGAACCCGGGTATTGCTCGAAGATAAATTTTGTACGACAAAAATAGCATTACCAAAGCGCTCGCAATCTTCTCGGGATGTGGGCGTTTTTAGTTTGTAGTGCGTGGTGTTTTTTGCCGATCTTCTTGGTCGAGCCGACGATGTACTGCTTCGAAGAAACGGTTTTCGTCTGTCTTGTTGTGATCTCCATATACTTCGTCATCACATACAAGCTGCGCTGCCATACCTGCAAATTCAACAGCATCAATTTTTCCATTTTTTACATCTTCTTCCTCGTGAGCCTTATTGGTTATAGCGTGTATTCGCTCATGGAAATCTGTATCAACAATTTCACAAAAATCGGTATACGTTTGTGCCACCTCAAAGAGACGTGGAGTGAGCACTGTCGTCGGTCGTCCCATTAACGGTGTGATATCGACGCCGAGGGTATTTGTATCAGCCAAAGTACGGCTATTACCCCTGCCTGATCCTTCGCGCAAAATCTCTCGAGTTTTCCATTTTCGTAACTCTCAAATATGCTATCTGGAATTTCATCGGGCACTACTTTTTTGAAGTCACAGAGGCGCTTGTACCAAGTGCGAATCCGCTCACGATTCTGGATAATAATCGTATCTGCGCGAGTTAACTTCTCCTGCTGTTCAGGTGAACATGGCTGTAGAAGAGGCTGGAGAAAGCTTTCTTTTGCCTGCTGATGGCGAAGAGCGAAAGCGCCTCCGATCATACCAATCGGCACGACCACTGAAACAATCGTTTGCTGAAGTTTGTTCATAGAATGTAGATTCTATTACTATTTTGTGTTTTTGTCAAATTTCAGCTTCAGAATACTGGTGCCCTCGGTAGGAATCGAACCTACATCTACCCCTTAGGACGGGGCTATTCTATCCGTTGAACTACAAAGGCGGATGCTGGCGAAGTAAGGCTTCGTGCTATTATTTGATGTTGAGCACGACGTACTCGATCTTGTCCTGAGGAAGGTTGGCTTTTGTCATCGTGAAGGTGTCTTTGGCCTCTGGGGTTGTGCCAGTGTTCTTCAAGAATGCGGTGAGCTGACCCTCGTTTTCGTCATAGGACATCGGAACGACCATGCGCGGCTCGATCTCTTCAATGACGGACTGGGCTTTTTTCGCATCGAGGCAGCCGACGCCACCGACGGGAATCATCAAGATATCGACATCGCCGATCTTTTCGATCATTTCTGCTGGAATCGTCTGATCAATATTTCCCAAGAAGCAGATCGACATATCGTCTACGCGGAACTGGAAAATCGTCTTTTTCTGTTCTGGGAACTGTGTGCCTGTAACGGGAATTTCACTTACCTCGTACTCACCGGGTACATCACATATTTTTGGTTTGGAGTCTGCATCTGTACCTGCGACGGGAAGGAGCTTTTTTGCGCCCTTTTCTTCACCAAAAACCGGTGCCATGTCGCTTACGAGAATCAGGTCAGCCTTGAGCTTTTCATTTTTGATACCGTCGTCCGCATATGGATTCGTCACCACTACTCCTTTTTTGCCCTTGATCGTAAAGCAAGATTGTCCGTGCCACATGATATCCATGAGAAAGTTCGAGTTAACGTATAGGTCTTGGCGGATAATAGTGGATTTTCGGCCTCGAGACAAGGGTTAAAGGGCTTAGATATCTTTAAAAAAGTGGGATTTTAGTAGCTCTTCATTTATATGGTCCAGATGATACTGCAATTCACCCTCTGGGAGAGATTCTTGCTTTGACTTAGCGTAGATGCATATTGGAACGAGCATGTCATTTTTGCGGTAAAGATAGAGGTACGAACGAAATCCACCAGATTTTCCCCTTTTCTGATCACGGCTTGGAATACGCATCTTATAAATAGATTTCCCTATGGAAATTTCTTTTTTCTGATCAAATACATCGCAGGTCTTTATAAAATCCTCAATGACATTTGGATATCTCTTCTTCAAACTTTTTATCTGCTTTTTGAAGTACTCGGTAAGATACGTGACCATTAAAGATTTTTAAGTTGTGCGCGCAGTGAAGGGATTTTTTTCTTGTCGATTTTTTCAAGCAGCTTATCGAGAAGCTCAATCGAATTTTCGAGAGAATTTTTCTTGGTAAGAAAGTAGTACTTAATCAGAAATGTAATCGTTGCTGTGCGATTTCCAAGCCCCTCCTCTTCTTTAATAAGGTCGAGTTCTTGTGGGATTTTTTCACTAACTTTGAGAAGAATTTGCGGCATAATGAGATGTAGTAAGTATATAAATAATATATCCTTATTATATCTTACTTTTAGAGAGGTTTCAAGCCCTGCTCAGAACGTCTATTGCTATTTTAGCTCATGGTTATTACCATTCTCATACAAATTCTTGCCCCCTCCGGGGATGCAAGCAAATAATTTCTTTCGTTTTTCTGACATTGCCTGAAGCTCTTTTATGATTCCTGAGATTAAAAAATCCGAGGCTGTAGCTGCTTTTCCGCGTCGGCGACCGGACTCTCATAAAGGGAATAATGGCCGCGTCCTGATCGTGGGTGGTTCGATAGATTTCTATGGGGCGCCGATTCTATCGGCGCTTGGAGCTTTGAAAAGTGGGGCTGATCTCGTGTATGTGATCGTTCCGGAGTGCAATTTTGATATTACGCGGAGCTTGTATCCGGATTTTATCGTACGGCGGTATCGCGGTGAGCATTTGAATATGGCGGCGATTCCGATGATTCTTGAGCTCGCGCAGACCTGTGACGCGGTGCTGGTGGGACCGGGGATGGGCGAGCAGCCTGAAACCATGGCGGCGCTCGATGCGCTGATTCCACAACTTACTATTCCGACTATTTTGGATTCGGTGGCGATCATGTCGTTGCGACGGATTACGCAGTTTCCGCTGAATCAGGACGTGATGATTACGCCGCACTTGAATGAGTTTGTTCGGCTGACGGACAAGCCGTTTATAGAGCGCGACCCCGAACAGCTCATGGAGAAAAAGTTGCGGTACTGTCAGAACCTTGCGCTTGATCTGCAGATTGGAATTTTTTTGAAGGGGCCGGTGGATCTGATTGTGTCTACCAAGGGTCATGCGGTGA
>JAHFJT010000128.1 GCA_023245695.1 Candidatus Peregrinibacteria bacterium
GACTGGAAACTTCTCAATATCAGCGAGGAGCACGAGGCGGAGCTGCATGACATCCAGGATATTCATATTGTTGAGAAGGGGCTCCTCTCCTTCATCCCCTTTCTGGACTATGGGTCACTCACGATTGCTACGGCGGCGAGTGAGGTTTCTGTCCGTTTTGATTACGCACCAGATCCGGATGAGATCAAGCGATTCATTTTTTCTGAAAAATAAATCTGTGTTATAGTGTCCGCATGATTAAGCGCGATGCACAGTTTGATCCAACGCAGTTTGATACTATCCTAACTCCAACCTTGGAGGATACTTCACACGCTCAGCAGTTTGAAAATACCCTGCGCCCAAAAGTACTCGATGAGTACATTGGACAAAACTTGATTAAGAAAAATTTGAATATTAGCATGGAGGCTTCCAAGAGCCGAAATGAACCTCTTGAGCATGTGCTCCTGTATGGGCCACCGGGTCTCGGCAAGACGACACTCGCGAATATTCTTGCGAAAGAAATGGGTGTGAATATCAAAATTACGTCTGGTCCTGCACTCGAAAAGCAGGGCGACCTGGCATCAATCCTGAGTAATATGAAGGATTTTGAGGTGCTTTTTATCGATGAGATTCATCGGCTCAAACCAGTGGTCGAAGAGGTTCTGTACACAGCCATGGAGGATTTTTGTCTGGATCTCATGATCGGCAAAGGACCCTCAGCACGTTCGATGCGCCTCAGCCTTCCTCGGTTCACCCTGATTGGTGCGACGACGAAATTGAATATGCTTTCTTCACCATTGCGATCACGTTTCGGCCATATTTTCAAATTCGAGCTCTATTCTATTGAGGACGTGCAGGATATTCTTTATCGCTCTTCCAAGATTCTGGAGTGCGAGATGACCGATGACGCCGCTGAAATGCTGGCACGATCGTCTCGACAGACGCCTCGTATTGCTAATCGACTCCTCCGACGAGTTCGGGATTTTGCGGCGTACAAGCAGCAGACACTCATTACTGTCGAAATTGTTCAGGAGACCCTCAAGGCACTTGGCGTGGATCCGCTTGGACTCGATCGGGTGGATATTGATCTTTTACGTGTGATTATCGATAAGTTTCAGGGTGGACCTGTTGGTCTCAATACGCTGTCGGCTGCACTCTTTGAAGAGCAAGAGACCATTGAAGATATTTATGAGCCCTACCTTTTGCAGCTTGGTTTTCTTGAACGAACCTCTCGTGGACGCATTGCGACCAGGCACGCGTACGACCACCTCGGCATTCCTTTCACTTCCTCACTCATTATTTAATTTTTTATGAAGCGATATCTTCCGGCGATTATTATTTTTTTCTTGATTCTTAGCGGCTACTATCTCGTTCAGACACACTCAGTCCAGGGGCCTGATTCCGCACAAGCAGAAGAAAATGATCATCCAAAAGAAGCAACTGCGACGGGTGTTATTAGCTCTTTAGGAAGTGTTTCCGTTCCCGGCTCTGGCACGCACTTACTCACGAAGCCTGATCATACGACCATACTTCTCACGGGACTTGGTGCCAATCTCGACAATTATCTTGGCGCGACGGTAGAAGTCGATGGCCGACTTTCCCAGACTGCCAGCGGCAAGGAACTTATTCAGGTACTCCATGTCACTCCTCTTAAAACGGTGGATACTGGCGTCGCAGGAGAAGATCCTACGAAGTGGGATGTGTTCCAGGAGACCGTGAATTTTGGCGTTACCTTCAAGCGACGACATGGATGGACACTCGCCGAAACAAAGACACTCCTTACATTTGCCATTGCTGGAGAACATTTGGAGGACAAGAGCGATACTATCACGCTTGAGCGAGTCGCCAATCTGAAGAATGATCCCCTTCAGAACTTCACGGGTGATCCAAAGACTTCCACCAAAAATCTCATCGGTCCTCACAAGCTCGTGGGATACAAACGAGTCGACAATGGTGTTGTCACCTTTGTGGTAGCTCGAGAGCAGTTCGTCTTTATTCTCAGGTATACACCGGGGTTGGTTCGTGGGGTTGATCCATCGGCCAATGACTTCTTCACGCTCATTAGCTCGTTCGATTTTGTGCCATTAAGTGCTGCTAAAGCGGCTGTAACAGCGAAGAAATAGATTTTTTGTATATCATTTTTGACCCGCGTTGGAATTTTTATTTTGACAACGGCTCTTTAGCACTCTAGAATTCAGAGTGCTAATTTGTACTGAAGCTGGAATCATACCATTATTCGACAAGGTGTACATGCTAATCGGGTGATATCAGCTTCAAGGTATGGTACAATTTAATGACTCAGTATGGCTACGATATAGCTTTGAGCGGGAGTCACTTACTTCTTCACTTCTCTCTTCATGTCAGACTTTGCACGATTCGAAAAGTTCACCAAAGAGGCAAAACAGGCACTGATCTATGCTCAGGACCGCGCGAAGGAAGCACGACTCAACTACGTCGGGACGGAGCACATTCTCCTCGGCATCCTCTCACAGTCTCAGTCACTCGGAGCCTCTATTCTCTTGAGTTTTGGGGTATCCCTGGAAAATGTTCACCTCGTCTTGAAGACGGTAGGTCGGACAGGACAGCAGCAGACAAGCGACAAGGGACCCACGGGTCTCAGTGGTTTTGCGAAAAAAGTTATCGAAGATGCCATCCACTGTGCAGCCGAGTTCAATCATGCATTTGTAGGAACAGAACACCTCTTGTATGCTCTTGTTTCTCAGGAAAATACGGCGGCGACCGTCATTCTTGAAAATATGAAGGTCAACCCACAGGACGTCAAAGATCAGGTGATCGAGGCGTTTGAGCGGAGTCGACAGCAGCAGCCTGGACAGCCAGGAATGACACCAGGAACCACGGCGAACCCAACGATGAATCCGATCGAGTTTTTCTTGAGCGGACTTCAAGGTGTCATGACGGGTCAGGAAAAGACGGAGGGATTTGGTGCACAGAAAGACCAGTTCGCCCGAAGTAAAAAAGTTCAAAAAGGACAGAAGGCTACCAAAACACCAGCTCTCGACTACTTCACGACTGATCTCGTTGTCGAGGCAAGAAAGGGAAAATTGAGCCCGGTGATTGGTCGCGCGAAGGAAATTCAACGCGTCATCAGTATTCTCTGCCGAAAGACGAAGAACAATCCAGCACTCCTCGGTGAGCCTGGTGTGGGTAAGACCGCTATCGTGGAGGGTCTCGCGCAGGCGATTGTGAACGAACAGGTTCCGGATTTTCTCCTTGATAAGCGACTTTTGTCACTCTCCATGACATCACTTGTCGCCGGTACTAAATACCGCGGTGAGTTTGAGGAACGTATTAAGCAGGTTCTGGACGAGGCTGCGGGTCAGACTAATGTCGTGCTCTTTATCGATGAAGTTCATACTGTGATTGGCGCGGGTTCTGCTGAAGGAAGTCTCGATGCCGCGAATATCTTGAAGCC
>JAHFJT010000129.1 GCA_023245695.1 Candidatus Peregrinibacteria bacterium
TTATTTTCGCGCGTGTAAGCCCAGAAAATAAACTCCGCGTCGTTCAACTTCTCAAACAAGATGGAGAAATTGTCGCCGTCACAGGTGACGGCGTGAACGATGCGCCAGCGCTCAAGCGTGCCGATATTGGCATCGCCATGGGAATCGCAGGCACTGACGTATCCAAGGAAGCCGCCAATATGATCCTCACCGACGATAGCTTTTCGACCATCGTCACCGCGATTCAAGAAGGTCGAACCATCTATGAAAACCTTAAAAAATTTATCATGTACATGTTCTCCAGCAACATGGGTGAACTCATGGTTATTTTTATAGCCATTATTATTGGCTTTCAGCAGCCACTTACGGCCATCATGATCCTGCTCGTAAATATTGGAACCGACATCCTCCCCGCGCTCGCTCTTGGACTCGAACCAAGCAAATCGGAGCACATGGAAAAACCACCACGCCTGCCCACAGAAAAAATTCTCCAGCGCAGTTTCATTGTACGTCTTTTTTACCTCGGATTTTTTGTCGGCCTGAGTTCCCTCTTCGCCTACTGGATCGGAAACACGACCTACGATCACACCACCGGTATGACCATGACCTTTGCCACCCTCGTCATAGGCCAAATGTTCAACACCTACAACTCTCGAGATGACCGAGAATCCGCCTTCCGTAAGCCATTTTCAAACATCTATCTTATTGGAGCGATCATCATTTCCATCGCTATTACTGTTGTCACCATCGAGGTTCCGATCCTGCAACACTATTTCGAAACCACACATCTCAGCATCGCGCAATGGCTCACCACCATCGGACTCGGAAGCATGGTCATGTGGGCAGAAGAAATCCGAAAACTTTTTGTACGACATGGATCTTAAACAACACCTCCTCCAGTTCGGAACCCGTGACATACGACTCAAAATCAAAGTCACAGCCGGCTCACCAAAAAACGAAATCACGGGGCTCATGAGTGACGGCACAGTGAAGATTCGCATCCACGCCACACCAGAACACGGAAAAGCCAACGCCGAAATTATCCGATTCCTCAGCGAAGAATCAGGCATACCAGAGGAGCACATCGAGCTCATCACCGGATTCACCTCCAGCAGAAAAGAGATTGCCATCGACATATCAACTATCCGCGCATAACACCACCCTATGGAAAAAATCACCAGCCCCTCGTACATCAAATACCTCCTCGATCGATATGGCACGCAGGCAAAAAAACAGTTCGGACAAAACTTTCTCATCAGTGAGCACGTCCTCGCGCAGATCGTCGCGGCTGCAGATATTCAACCCACCGATACCATCATCGAAGTCGGCCCAGGCCTCGGAGCACTCACGCGAGAACTCTGTTTGAGAGCCAAGAAAATCGTCGCACTCGAAAAAGATCGAACGATGCTTGAGGTACTGAAGGAAACCATTCTCCAAGAAACTCCCAACGCCAAAAACAAGATTACTTTCCTCGAACACGACGCGCTTAACTTCGATCCATCGACCGATACGCTCACTACTCAGCCGTATAAGCTCGTCGCGAATCTTCCCTACAACGTCGCAACTCCCATTCTCGAAAACTTCCTCGTACGCACCGCCTACAATCACACCCAACCAGAACGCATCGTCGTCCTCGTTCAGAAAGAAGTCGCCGAAAAAATCTGTGCCAAAACCGGCGATCACAGCGTACTCTCGCTTGCCTTTCAACCGTTTGGGAGTGCTCAGATAGTGAGCACTGTCCCCGCCTCCGTCTTCTTTCCCGCCCCAAAAGTTACCTCTGCCATTCTCCACATCACCCCCCACGCCTCGCCTCTTCTCACAGAAGACATCCTGCCAGTGTATATCAAGCTCCTCCATGCCGCCTTTTCTCAGAAGCGAAAAATGCTCCACACGAGCCTTACTCAAATCCTCACAAAAGACGAGGTCGCTACCCTCCTCACCAAAGCAGGAATCTCCCCCGACATCCGCCCTCAAAATATGTCGCTCGAGAGCTGGATCACGCTCGCAAAAGCCTTTTCAGCGCCATAAACTTGCTATAAAATAGAAAATATGGTAAAATAATAAAAACAAACACAAAACTTTATGGCAAATAAACCATCTCAAACATCCGACGCGCGCTCAGAATTTGAGTTTTCCAAATACCAAGAAGACACTATGCTCGAAAAGCCACTTCTTCAAAGTATCGAACGAGCGAAAGAAGTACTCGGACTCCTGAAAAGATTTGAGGACATCATAGATGAACCAAAATCTAAAGAAACAGGAAATGTGATGGAAGAAATACAGATCAAACTCAGAGAACTGCTCGGAAAAGATATGATCGACGAGCGAATAGAAGAAAAACGAATTAAAGGGGCTGTATATCGCGGTATACAAGCCGTGTGTGTTCTTATGGAGAGAGGTTACTACAAAAAGAAAGATATGAACGCGTGGAAAACATATGACCGTATTTTGAGTGATCGTTTTCGTAGTATGAGTGAAGATGATGAGCGCAACATCACCTATCTTTTTGACCATCTCGAAGTCTACATTCCTAGCATATAAATCCCAACACTATGTCAAACAACCTTACGGTCACACCAGAATCAGCAGCATCTATCGATACTGCAACCTTGCAGACATATATCCACGCAGCAGTCGAGAGTCTAGAAGCTATAAAAAACGACCCAAGCATTTCAGCCATTGCCGCAGCAGCACGAAGTCACGTCAGCGGGGTTACCCCGCTCGATAGCAACGTCGATCGGGAAGGACAGCGCCTCTCGCTCCAGGTCATCACAGCACTCAAAGCAGCAAAACAGCTTGTAGAAACCGGAAAGGCAACGATCAAAGATCCAGAGATCACGCTCGAACTGATCGGTAACTGGATTAACGACCTTAGCATGAGGAGCCCGGCGCGAATCTACAACGTAAGCCAGACACTCAAAGATATATTACGCAGCATTCAGCTCGCGTAAACTATTCGAACACGACCTTGAGCTGTTCATTCATCTCCTGAACTTTTTCACGTGCAGCGGCGGCATAATCCGCCTCGCCGTGGGTATCAGATTTTTCATAGGCGAATATCACATCGCGTGATGAGTTGATAATTGCCCCCATACCACCCGGAAGAAAACAAGGAAGCACATCCTCCACCGTTCCGCCCTGTGCTCCAAATCCTGGAACCAGAAAGATAGTCTCAGGCATGAGCACACGAAGCTTCTTCGCCTGCTGCGGATACGTCGCACCCACGACGGCACCCACACACGAGAACCCTTCATCGCCGACATCATCCGCGCCCCATGACTCTACGTAGTGACCAACGGTCTCATAAAGAGGATGCATCTGATCACTACCCACTCCAACGGCCAAATCCTGCAAATCTCGAGAGGTCTTGTTCGAGGTTTTCACAAGAACAAAGAGTCCTTTTCCGTTATTCTTTGCAAC
>JAHFJT010000130.1 GCA_023245695.1 Candidatus Peregrinibacteria bacterium
GTGTGATTTTTGCGACTGAAGTGAGAGACCTGGTGTAGTTGAAGATATTTCCTTCCACGGAGTTTTCTTTCAAGAGGTGATAAAAACGCTGCGCAGAAAACATCGGTGTCTTGAACTCTTTCGGGAGAATCGTGTCGCCCTTATTTTTCTTTGTAAGTTTCTCGGCTTCTCTGAGGAACTTGCCAAAATTTTTCCCGAGAACCATTTTGTGAAAGTTCAGATCGTCGGCTGGCGACAGGAGTACAAGAGCCTTTACTGGAAATTTTTTCACGGTGTTCGTGTAGTACGTAATTTTCTGGCAGCCTGTCGAGTGGCCAGACAGGATAAACTCGCGGTATCCAAGCTTGTGCAGCGCGGTAAGCGCTCCTGTGATATCTTTCTTGCAGTCCTCAAAACGCTCCATTGATGTGCCCAGAAAGCGCCGTTTGATAAGGGAGACAATGCCGGCTCCCCTATTGTTGAAGGCGAAAAAGTCGTGACCCGCGGCATTGGCTGCATCCGCTACTGCTTCCACGACCTTCCCGTCAAAAAACTCATCGGTCATGCCGTGGATATGGACGACGATCGACTTCTGTTTTGACTTTGAAGATTTTTTGGACTTTTTAGCCTGTATAAGCCCGCCGTAGAGCTCGAGTCCGTCGGATGTTTTGAAGGAAAAGATGTTCCAAATCATGGGGAAGTTTGTTATGCTTTGGGCGCTCGGATGGCAACTGCCGCTTGAGCTTTACCCCAGTATACAACGATTATGATTCTTCTCGATGGAAAAAAAGTAGCAGCCAAAGTGATTGCCCAGGCGAAGGTGGAGGTCGATGTGCTGAAGAGCGCTGGCGTAGAACCAAAACTCGTCGTTGTCCAGGTTGGCGAGGATCCAGCGTCGGTCGTCTATATCGGACAGAAACTCAAGCGATGCATCGAGGCAGGGATTATTTCTGAACATATGAAAATGGATTCTTCGGTGACCACCGAGGACATTGTAGCGCGAGTGCATGCACTCAATGCAGACTCGGGTGTTCATGGCATTCTCGTGCAGCTCCCTCTTCCGGCACAGGTAAATACACCTTTGGTTATGAAGGCGATCGATCCAAAAAAAGACGTGGACGGTTTTACGGCATACAATGTCGGAAAGATGACGCTTGGCGTCGAATTTGAGAAGATGACCCCGTGCACCGCCCAGGGAGTGATTGAGCTTCTGGATGAGTACCAGATTCCAGTCGAAGGCAAGGAGGTTGTGATGGTGGGTGCGAGTAACGTCGTTGGGAAGCCACTCGCTATCATGATGCTCAATCGGGGCGCAACGATTACCGTATGCCACATCAAAACCCGAGATCTCGCATCGCATACCCGACGGGCCGATATCCTCTGTGTGGCCGTCGGAAAGCGAAACCTCATAACGGCCGACATGGTGAAGGATGGTGTGGTCGTCGTGGATATCGGTATCAATCGAGGTGAAGATGGAAAGCTCTATGGAGACACCGATTTTGAGGCTATTTCGCAAAAGGCATATGCCATTACTCCGGTTCCGGGCGGTGTGGGCCAGATGACGGTTGCGTGCCTGATGAGCAATATCGTGAAGGCTGCAAAAACCCTGTCCGTATAGGGTTTTTTGGCTTGCGTGAAGCTAAAGTTCCTGTATACTCAATGTACTAAAAAGCCTAGCGAACCTCTTGCGGCTTTTTCCATTCTCCCTTTAACCCTCTCCCGATATGTGTGGAATTCTCGGTATCATGGGAAATAGTAATGTTGCTGAGGAGATCTACGACGGACTCACGTCCCTCCAGCATCGCGGTCAGGATTCTGCAGGTATCATGACGTTTGACGGGCACTTTAACCTCAAGAAGGGAAATGGGCTTGTTCGGGATGTTTTTCATACCAAGAACATGCTCCGTCTCAAAGGCCAGATGGGCATTGGCCATGTTCGGTATCCGACGGCGGGAAGTTACGATGCGGCTGAAGCTCAGCCGTTTTTTGTGAACTCACCCTTTGGCATTGCGCTCATTCACAACGGAAATCTCACGAATTACGAGCAGCTCAAGAATGAAATCATCAAAGACAATATTCGCTACCTCAATACGTCTTCAGATTCTGAGGTGCTTATCAATGTCGTCGCGAATGAGATTCTCAAGCTTGATAAGCTCAAGCTGGAACCTGAAGATCTCTTCAAGGCTATGGAGAAAGTTTTCAAGCGTCTCAAGGGCAGCTACTCATGTATCATGATGATTGCAGACCATGGCCTCGTCGCGTTCCGTGATCCGAATGGTATCCGTCCGCTTGTCATCGGTGAGCGACATAGTGAGTCACTTGTGAAGGAGTATGTCTTTTCTTCTGAGAGCGTGGCCCTTTCTGGACTTGGTTTCGATATGCTCAACGACGTTCAACCAGGTGAGGTCGTCTATGTCGACATGAATCACCAGATTCACCGCAAGCAGTGTGTCACAACCGACTGGTCGCCGTGTATTTTTGAGTTTGTCTACCTCGCACGCCCTGATTCTGTGATCGATAAGATCAGTGTCTACAAAACTCGTCTTCGTATGGGTCACGTCCTCGCGCAGAAAATTGGAAAGGTTCTCAAAGATGAAAATCTGCCGATCGATGTGGTGATGCCCGTGCCCGATACGGCTCGATCTTCCGCCCTTGCGGTGGCAGAGGAACTGGGCGTGAAGTACCGAGAGGGCCTCATTAAAAATCGATATATTGGACGAACGTTCATCATGCCGGGTCAGGCGATCCGAAAAAAGAGCATCAAATACAAGCTCATGCCAATAGAGCTCGAGATTCGTGGAAAGAATATTCTCCTTGTGGATGACTCGATCGTTCGAGGAAATACCTGTAAGAAAATTATTCAGATCGTTCGAGAAGCTGGTGCGAAGAATGTCTACTTTGCATCTTCGGCTCCCCCACTTCGAAATCCGTGTGTCTATGGAGTCGATATGCCGAGCAAAAAAGACTTCATTGCGAATAAGCTCAATATTGATGAGATTTGCAAAGAAATTGGCGCTGATAAATTGTTTTATCAGGAGCTCGACGATCTCATCTGGGCTGCGCATGAGGGTAATAAAAATATTACGAAGTTCTGCTCAGCATGTATGGATGGCAAGTATCCTACGAAAGATATCACTGTTGAGCGTCTCGATGAGATGGAGGCTATCCGCAATGCGTCTGAGAGACCGGGTGGCTCTGCTGAGCCAGAGACGACAGCGGATGATCAGCTCACCCTCATTTAATCTCACGACCTAACTCTCTTTCTGCGCTATGAAAAAAGTTTTGCTGATTGGCAGCGGTGCCCGCGAACATGTTCTTGCAGAGACGATCAAACGAAGTCCGCAGGATGTGCATCTCTATGTTTTTGCGAAGACAACCAATCCGGGCATCAAGCATCTCGCTGAGGGGTAT
>JAHFJT010000131.1 GCA_023245695.1 Candidatus Peregrinibacteria bacterium
TCGTTGTACGTGCCAAAAAACACGGTTATCTCGATCGCCGGAAATATTCACCATGAGGATGTTGTGAAGATGGTGGAGAAGTACTTTGCTGAAATGGACACGTCATTGCCTACGCGAGAGCATGCTCTTTTGCAGCCTTTGAATACGAGTAAGAAAGTCTTTTTGCGAGAGCGAAAGACGGAGCAGTCACACATCTGTGTTGGCTTTCCTCAGGTTTCTGAAATTGATAAGGATTTCTGGACGAGCAAGGTGTTGAGCGTTGCACTTGGCGCGGGTATGAGTTCCCGTATGTTTATGTCGGTGCGTGAAGAAAAGGGTTTGGCGTACTACATTGGTTCGTCGGCTGAAGGTTTCACGGACTGCGGAATTTTCTCCACGAATGCTGGCGTGGATCTCAAGCGTATCGATATGGCGATCGAAGCCGTCGTCGAGGAGTACAAGAAGATCTCGAGCGAAACGATTGGTCCGAGGGAGCTGAATAAGACCAAGGAGTTCATTAAGGGTAAAATGATTTTGAAATTGGAGGACTCTGAGGAGTACGCGCATTTGTTGGGTAAATACCAGGTTTTGTACGGCGTTACCAAGGATCCTGAGGCTATCGCTGCGGCGGTCGATCTCGTCACGGCCGACGATGTTCGTCGGTTGGCTGAGGACACCTTTAAGCTGGATAAGATGTATTTGGCCGTTATTGGCCCGTACGACGATCCGGGGAGGTTCGAAAAGCTCATGGGGTAATTGCTTTCAAAGCTGCTTTGTGCTATAATGAAAGGAATTCAATAATTTCTTTCTATGGCAGACAAAGTTGAAGGGCCAAAACCCGTTGAGGCTAAAAAGCCCGAAGTTGCCAAAGTTGAGGCGGCGAAGGTGGACGCTACGAAAAAACCTGAGGTTGCTGAAAAGCCTGTCACTCCTGAACAGGCGAAAGAGGCCGGCTATAAAAAAGTGAAAGAAGACACTCAGGCAAAATTGAGTGAGCTGAAAGGGCGACTTGCGAAGCCGACCGAAGGCGTTGCGGCGAATTCACAGGATGTGTTATTTGCTAAGATGAAGTCTGCTGTGAGCGGCAAGATTGATCCGTTTACGAAGAAAAATCAGAACGAATTTTTGACGAATTTGACGATGCGTCTCGACGCAAGTCCTGTGGTCAAAGCTTTGCCTGATGCTGATCGCGAGAACGCGAAGGCAATTTTTATGGATCGATTTTTTGACTCATTCCAGACGGAAGTGATGACGAAATTTCCTGAAACCCTTGCGGATATTGAGGGTGCTGATGAATTGGATCTTACGGTTGAGGTGAAGGATGGGAAGGCGCTCGTCGCGCTCGATCCGACCGACACTGCGAAACTCAAAGACGTTCAGGAAAAAATTGAAGAAAAAGGTAAGGAGCTCGTGAAGGCTGAGGCAGATGCGAAAAAGGCTGAAGGTCAGGCTGATGCCGGAAAGGAAGATGCGGCTAAGAAGCTTGAAACAGTTGCGACTGAGGGTCGGAAGAAATTTGAGACGGATTTTCCGGGGATTGCACTGTTTTTACAGAAGGCAGTTTTCGGTGGCGATGAGTCACAGATGAATGATGCTTTTGCTGGAAAGGGTTTCTGGGGACTTCTCCTTGGAATTATTGGCTATGGTGCTGGCAAAGAGGTCTATGGTAAATTTGCGCTCGATCCGAAGTTTGCGCCGTATGTCGAGAAGGGAAAGCACGAGTTGGCCAAGGTTGGCGTTGAGACGCGCACCGTGGTGCTTCTTGATAAGCCCGAGGCGTTGAAGCCTTTGTATGATGGTATTAAGGAGGGGACGACACGAACCGTGAGCAAGCCATTTGAGGTGAAGGCGAAGTTGAAGTTGCCGTCTCAGACGAAAGTTGAGGCGATTATTTTTCCGGAGGATTTTAAGATTGGAGATAAGGAGTACAAGAAGGACGAAGTGCATAAAGATGTGGTTTTGGCTGCTGGCACCGAACTTCCGATTGGTACAAAATTTCGTGATGCGGTGATGAGTGCGGGTGCTGGTGTGAATGCGCCGAAAGAGGCAAAAGAGCCTGAGAAGAAAGTGACAGCAGAGAAAGCGAAGATTTTCTTTGATAAACTAGAGGCTTCGAGTGATGCTCAGGATTGGAAAAGCCTTCTTACGGCTTGGGCACTTGCGCATATCACCGATCCTGCTAAGCGCGAAGCTTATACAAAGCGAGGTGCGAGTATGAAAATTCTTGATATGTTTGAGGATATGTTCACCTATCAAAAGAGCATTGATCCACATTTGGTAGAGATATCCAAAAATGACGATGAGGGTAATCATTTGGCCGGCTTGATTGATTGGATGCCAGAGAGTTTATTTATGTGGGCTGGTTCGGCAACGAAAGAGGGCAAGTTGGATGAAAAATTAGCTCATATTGATAGGGGTCTTCTGTTCAGTCGTTATGGCGAGATTGCGAAGTCACTCTAGTTGATTTTTTATAGCTATTTTCTGTTAGGCATACGTAGCAAATTCTGCGCGGATGTGTATCGTTTTTTAGTTGCGCATTTTCTTGTGTTTTTGGCTTCTGCTTGCTAGAATATCGGTACATTTAGGCACTGCGGCACGCAAGAGTTTTAGAAAGAAAAGGCCCGCAAAAATACTTGCCCATCGTGGCATTTATTTTTGTAACCTTTTTTTATGGAGAATTTTGAGGAGTGGTCCGATGAGCAGATTTTAGCAACGTGTGTGCGTTATGGCGAAGAAGCTCGGAAGTGGCGCAATAGGTTTCTTGGATTGTTGCCAGAGGTGGAGCGGAGAAAATTGTACCTGCAAAAAGGCTTCTCTTCCGTGGTGCACTTCGCCAAAGTGGTTGGCGGGGTGAGCGAGGAGCAGGTATCCCGTGTTTTGCATGTGTACCGCAAGTTCGAGTCCACACCGGTTTTGCAGAACTTGCTCACGAGTGGAGAGGTGAGTATGAACAAATTGGCACGTATTGCTTCGGTGGTGACTCCAGAGAATGAGGAGTTTTTTGCTGATCAGGTGCAGATGCTACCAAAAGCAGCCGTGGAAACTCTTGTGCGAGACGTGCGCTCTGTGCCCGGGCACAAGCCAGAACACATTCTGGAGCTAGCAGAAGATGTGAAGGAGGGATTGGCGGAGCTGCAAAGTAGAGGCATAGATATTAATGCTGAGCTCAGGCTTTTTCTCGAGCAAAGAAGAATACAAATCGAGCAAGTAAAAGATGAGATCGGCGAGCAGTGCCAAGAAACCATCTCAAGATATATTCCCAAAGACGTGCGAGACATTTTGCAAAAAGAGCACGGTACCAAGTGCTCTATAGAAAATTGCAAAAACTTATCCCAGGAGATCCACCATACCCAGCGCTTCTCCCTCGCACACAAACACGACGCACGGTACATGGCGCTTCTCTGCA
>JAHFJT010000012.1 GCA_023245695.1 Candidatus Peregrinibacteria bacterium
CAGTGGGTTGGTAGGTTGGTCGATCTGTGTATCCGTAGGTGTAGTACTGTTTAGCGAGATTTTTTTGCGGGCGATATTTGTCCAGGAAGAGCACTGTTGCTTCTCCGTTGACCGTGACTTCTGCGTGGATCGAATTTTGGTTTGTCTTTGAGGTATTCTTCGGGTCTGCTTTTTCGTAAAAGGTCTGCGGAAGTGATAGCTTCGCGACCCCGGTTGCGTCAGTCATTGCTGAAGATCCATCTGAAAAGGTGATCTTTGCTCCTTTGACGGCGCTTTTCGTATCCGTGCTGTTCACCCAGAAGACGGCATCATTCTGATTGAGTTGGACGTAGGTCGCTAGGGGAGTCACCTGTACCCACATGTATCGTGGTTCCATATTTTCAATATCTGGAAGGGTGATGGCGAGAAGGTAGTAGCCCTTCTCGAGTTTTTCTGGAAGATTGATGAAAGATTGATAATTATCGTACTGAATTGGTGCGGTGAGTTCCTTTACTTTTGCTGAAGAGCTCAAAATATCCTTTAGTTGATATCGGTTGAAGGTCGCCCAGTATGTTGTGTTAATTAGTTTTTCGTACGATGTGACATACGTGTTTTTGTTGTTCATCTTGTACGCGGCCACGGCGATCGTCTGCTGTGGAGCTGGGATGGTGCTTCCGACTGTAGTGGGCTTTGAAATTCCGTTTCTAAAAAGGATGGTCTGATCCGCGGTTGTACTCCACTCGGTCTGATCCGTGGAGAGTTCAAAGTAATCTAATTTTCCGTTATCTGATGCGGTCGTCTCGAACTGGAACGTGAGCTCGTCTTCAAGCTTGAGATCACTTTTCTCAAGAGGAAGCCCTTTTTTTACGATAACGGTATAAATCGTTTTTGGCGCGAGAGGCTTAGATGGGACGAATGCCGTAGTTCGTTTGTGTCTCTCGAAAGCTCCTGGAACAGATGGAGATATGGAGAAATACTTCTCGAAATCTTTGTAGGTCTCGTGCGTAAAGGTTACTTCGATACCGGTGTTGAGTGGTACGTTTGTGGCTTGGTTTCCAGGAAGGGTATTGATGGAGTGAAACTCGCCCTTCACCTGGAATGCCCACGAAGCTTTTTGATCCTGAGTCGGAATGGAAAACTGGTAGACGTGATTTGGCTGGAGTTTTTCTTTTGCACTGACTTCAATCTCTTTATCGGATTTTTTTGTGAAGTTGAGCTCTGTATGAGGCTGCACTGCGAGGAGAGCCTTTACTTGATCTATATCAAGGGATCCAGAGCTTGAAAGAATGAATGGTGAGTCTGCAGCAACTCCGCCCCCATCTTGCATGACTGCCTTCATCGCAAGGTCTTTGGCGTTGATCCTTGTGACCTTACTCGATGGAAATATGAAGTAGAGTGCCACACCCGCAAGGAGTGCGCCAATGGTAATACTGGCTATGGCCTTGGAGAACGGACGATCGAAGAATTGTGACATGTGGGGATGGGGATAAAGAGTTGAAGAACTTATTGATGAATGAGCGTCTCGAAATTTTTGATCGAGGTTTTTCCGGATACGCGCTGGCGCGTAATAGTGAATGGATATCGTTTGTCGTGGATGGTACCTGGATTCGTGGTCGTTGCAGTTGTGTATCCAGCGGCTTCTACTTGCTGAAGGGCGAGAGCATTGTATTTTCCGGATGGGTAGCAGAAGTGATGAACTACATAGCCTGTCACAGACTCAAGCCATACTTTTGGCGTAAAGATTTCTTCGTGGAGCTTGGTGCTGGCTGCTTGGCTGAGGTCTATGTGATTCATCGTGTGAGCGCCAATGGTAATAAGAGGCGAACCGGAGAGTTCGACGAGTTGTGCTTTTGTCATGTACCGATCTTTGTCGATAAAGTTCGTGACGATGTACGTTGTTGCCTTGAAGTTATATTTCTTGAGAATGGGAAATGCGGTTGTATAAAAATCTTCGTACCCATCATCAAAAGTGAGAATGATTGGCTTTTCTGGAAGGTGTGTTTCGAGTCTCCACGCGCTTGCGAGATCGTCGAGAGTTATTGTTGAGAATCCTTCATCTTTGAGGATCTTCATCTGCTGTTCGAACATTTCAGGAGTGACAGAGAGTCGAGCTCCAAGTCCGTCTCGTGGATCCGTCACGGTTCGGATGTAGTGGTACATTAAAATTGGAACGTGGATATTGGTAATCTCTTTATCAGTGACACTAGACGCTTGTTGGGCGACTGCAGGGGTGCTGGAGAGAACGCTTGGAGATGTGCTGTTTTTCGAGGTTGAATTTGGTTGCGTTACGGTCAGCCCATTTACGGTCAGGATGACTGCCGTCGAGATGATCGCGATGCCGATGAGAATAAAGGGTGTGTGTTTCATTAGTATGGTATACGGTAAGGCGACAATCGGGTTACAAGATTTTGGCTTAACGGCTAGGTTATTTTGTAGAGGTACAGTGAGCCATCCTTTTTGATGGGTGTTTGCTCTGGAAAGATGAAGGCGTTTGAGAGTATGTTTGCGCCTGGCTTAAGCCCTTTTTTGAGTTTTTTGTAGAGCCGTCCCATGATGTATGGCATGGCGTAGACGGTGACGAGGTCGAAAGGGCTATAATCCACCTTCCAGAAGTTTCTCCAGTGGATGAAGGCTTTGTGGGTGAGCCCGGCGCGACGAATGTTGCGGCGGGCAAGATATACAAGAAAAGGGTTATTGTCATATCCGTGTGCCTCAGCTCCTTGTTGAGCCATGGCGATCACAACGCGCCCGTCTCCCGAACCCAAATCTACCGTTTTCTGTCCTGGTTTAATGTTTGCAAGTTTCATCATTCGCACGACTGTCTCATTCTTTGAAGGCACATAGGGCGCTCCCCAGAACATTGCCGCGAAAGTTACCAGTACCAAGATGTTCAGAACCAGAATGACGGATAGTAGGATAATCATAGGTGCATCGCGAGCGTATTTTCAGGATTAGTTTATCTGAACGGCTCCGCCTTTTTTTGCTATAAAATCCACCGTGACACTATTTGATACTTTACGATTGAGTGTTAGCGTTTGGAAGTCATAGGTGTAGCCTGCGCTCTGGTCCAGATTACTGAATATATACTGACCACCGTTTTCTGATGGCAAGAGAATTTGGTATGGGCTATATTTTCCATCCACCTTTCTCCGGACGAGATAGCCAATGATAGGGCTTTCTGCTGTTTCCTTAGGAGCTTGAATCGTAAATGTCACCGTTCCGTTGTCCTGGTTTGTCATATAGATGGTTGGACGATCTGGCTGTGTGCCATCGCTCGTGACCGTTGGATAGGTATTCATATTTCCGAATAGAATTGTGAAGACGCTTTCTCCCTTAGATTTTTTGTTGAGCTTATTTACGGCCGTAAACTTGAAGGTGTAGGTCTTACCCTTTACCAAACCAGTGAGATACATTTTGCTATTTGCTTGATCTTTCTTGTAACTGATCGCAAATGGTTTATACACACCATCTACCAGCTGTTCGACAATGTAATAATCAATGGCCTGACCACCGTCTTTATGTGGATCGTAGACCTCAACATAGACACTCGTCTCGTCCCATGGATTGATCGTGAGGAATGGTTCGCCTGGGGTCTGTGCTTCTTCTGCTGCTTTTGCAGCCGCCTCTTTTTCAGCAGCGAGCTTCGCAGCTTCTGCTTTTGCAGATGCTTCTGCGTCGGCTTTTATCTTAGCCTCGGCATCGATCTTTGCTTTTGCATCTGCGCCTGCACTGTTTTTCATGCTCTCGGCAGCGAGATTTTTCCCTGCCTTGATCGTGTCATAGGTTGCGATGATTTTTGCCTTTTCCTGAAGGTAGTCTTCGAGCTTGTTGTCTTTCTTGAGGAGGACGCGAGCGATGAGGTCAGCCATCTGATCACGGCGAAGACCAGCGTCAAAACTGGTGACGTCGAATGGAATGAAGTTCTGCGCGCTGGCAGTATCTACAATACCTTTGTACCAAACATCACTCGTGGCCGTGTAGGTAATTCCAAACGCTCCAAGCGTCATTTTGAGCGCCTCTACGGTATTAACCGTTTGCGCTGGTCGAAACTTTTTTCCATTTTCGTACCCCGCAACCCAGCCTTTTTCTTTCCCGTAGCAGACGTAAGTCGTGTACCACTCGTTGGCAGCTACATCATCAAAACAGCTCTTTCCTTTGTAGCTATCGAGGTAGGCTTTTGTGGTCGCACCGACGAGAATCTTCAGCATTTCTGCTCGATTCAGGGTAATTGATGGCCGATAGGTGCCATCCGGATAACCGCTTACAATCTTCTGACCGATCAGGTAGTTGATGCCGTCTTTGTATATGGCTTGGTCGTTGATGTCGGTTAATGGTGACTTTGTCGTTTCTGCATATACAGAAAGAGGCACAAAAATGTTTGTGCTAGCGAGAATCGCAGCCATCGCGATTGCGACTGTTTTTGAGGAGTGAGTATTCATGAAATAGTGGGATTTTATAGTGCCCCTATACTACTCTTCATCTGTCTCTTCCGGCAAATGCTTCACGTAGACGGATTGTATGAGTCTTTCGGTTTTTTCTTTTATCGTGAACTCCATTCGATCGATCACAATAATATCTCCAATTTCTGGAAACTTCTCGAGGTTATCAAGTAAGAGTCCGGAGATTGTCGTGTATGATTCGTCTTCTGCCAGGGCTGAGTGAAAGTATTTGTTGAAATCGATGATACTTGTGTCACCCTCGACGATATAGCTGTCGTTTTTGTACTTCCGAATATTTTTCTGCTCTTCATCATTTTCATCAGAGATCTCGCCGACGAGCTGCTCGAGCACATCTTCCATGGTAATCAGACCATCTACATCTCCATGCTCATCCGTTACGATCGCGAGGTGAAACTTCGACTTCTGGAATTTTCTCAGCAGAGAGCTGATTTTCTGGGTATTTGGGATAAAGTGCGGCACCATGAGAATGTCTCGGAAGTTAATCTCTCCGTCTTCATCGACTTTCGTATACTTCAAAAGATCTTTGATATTGAGGACCCCGATGATGTTATCGATTCGATCTTTGTAGAAGGGGATGCGTGAGTAGCCAGACTCGATGACCCGCTTCAGAATTTCTTCTTGTTTCATAATGCTATCAATTGCGAAAATCTTTGAGCGCGGGGTCATGACTTGGCTCGTGGCGATATCGGCAAACTCAAATACGTTATCGAGAATTTCATGCTCATATTTTTCAATAATGCCTGATTTCTGGCTTTCGTGAAGCATGATTCGTATTTCATCTTCGTTCAGTTTTCCTTCTGAAAAGTTTGTTTCATCTCCAAATATCTTCAGAATCATATTGCTTGATCCTGTGAGAATTTTGGTGATAATAAATGAGATTTTCGAGAGGACAAAAATGGCAGGTGCTGCGAGAAGTGCAAATTTTTCTGAATATTTTATGCCGAGCGATTTTGGCACTAGTTCGCCGAGAATAAGGGTAAGGTACGTTACGGCGATAATGACGATCGCAAGACTCGTGCCCTCGGCATTTTGTGAGATGATCGGCCATGGTGCTCTTTCAAAAAGAGGCGTGATCTCTTTCGCGATCTTCGCACCGGCGTAGGCTGATGCCACGGTATTTACCAATGTAATCCCTACCTGAATCGTCGCGAGAAATCGCTCTGGATTTTTTTGAAACTTGTCGATAATACCTGCATTTCGGTTTCCTTCTTTTACGAGCTGCTTAATTCTGGTTTTGCGAAGAGATACGATCGCCATCTCAGCTCCCGAGAAAAATCCGTTGATAATGATAAGACCGATAACAATGAGGGATTCTATGGCAGTTTCGTTCATCTTCGTGGCAGAGCGATTTAGTGGTAGAGTATGCTGCGAGTCAGGTATATCGTCAGTATAGAGCCTTGCGTCGTGTAAGGAAAGTGTCATTATTACCCAATTCAGCTATGATTTCTTCTTTTTCCGTTCGCGCTGGGCTCTTTGCGTCTTTCTTCGCCGGTCTTTTTGTCTGCTTGAATGTGGCTGTGGCTGCAACACCATCTGACGTTTTTTTGACAACTCGTTACGCTGACTCGATTCAGTATGTGATAGAAAAGGGCGTCATGAAGGGTTACAGCGATGGTGCCTTTCGCCCAAAGCGCGTCTTGAATCGTGCGGAGCTTCTGAAGGTTCTCGTGGAGAGTAAGCTTGGAAAAGCGCCGGCGGCACCTTCTGTCGCGTGCTTCAAGGATGTGAAACCGGACGCCTGGTATGCGCCAAGTGTGTGTTATGCGAAGACCCAAGAATGGGTGACGGGATATAGCGATGGGCGATTTCGACCTGGGAATGAGATTTCTCTCGCTGAGGCGGGGAAGCTCATGGTCGGTATTTTTGAGATACCTCTCATGAATCCGGCTGGCTCTACGATAGGCGCTCCCCAGCAGCCATGGTACGCTCCTTCGCTTTCTGCGCTTGCCGAGCGACACGTGATTCCGGACTCGTTTGGATATGTGGGGCAGGTAGTTCAACGAGATCAGATGGCCGAGATGCTCCATCGTCTTCGGGAGACGATTACCGGTCGTGTATCGGTGCAGTATGCGAACTTGAAGAGCGGTGCGTGTCAGATTATGGGCGAGGATCTCCCGACCAATATCGATATGGGAAAGATTCGTTCGACGTGGCTCGGTTGGTACAACTCGGCTCGTGTCGCGAATGGACTTTTGGCTTATGGCTACAATCTCCAGCTCGATCGTACCGCTACCGCGTGGTCCGAAACCGCCAAGTCTCGAGGTGCTATTAGTCACAAGCGTGATGGGCAGACGGCGTACTACGACTACAATATGATTCGACTTTGGTTTGAAAAACTCGGACTCATTTTTGAAAATGTAAACCGCATTACCTTTACAGAAAATATTGGATGGAGTCCGTATAGCTGCTCAAAGGCTGACTGCACGGATGATGTGATCAAGGCGATCCGGTACACCTTTGATTTTTATATGGCGGAAAAGGGAAAGGCGAATGCGGCTCATTATAATAGCTTGATGAATGCGTATTTCAAGGATATTGGTCTCGGTCTCGCGATCGATGAGCCTCCTAAAAAGCTCTACCTCACGATCCATTACGCGATCAATATCACCTCGAATCCGGCACCAATTTGTGTATATTAGAGATATGAATATGTTCAAGCCAACACCTGCGACGACACCTGAGGAGTACATCTCCCTGATCGATGAGCCTCGTCGTACCCAGATTCAGATCCTCCATAATTTCATATGCAAAACCGTGCCTAAGCTCAAGCCACGCATTACGTCCGGTATGATCGGATATGGAACCTATCGCTACAAGTCTGCGAGCGGCCGAGAAGGGGACTGGTCCGTGATCGATCTGGCGAGTCAGAAGCAGTATATCTCGGTGTATGTCTGTGCGATTGTGGACGGAAAGTATGTCGCCGAACAGTACAAAAAACAGCTTCCCAAAGCCAATATTGGTAAGAGTTGTATTCGTTTCAAAAAAGTTGAAGATATCGATCTGAAGGTTCTTAAGGAGATTCTTTTGCTGGCTGCAAAGCATCCTATCGGAGCGGTGTAATTTTTAGCTCAATCTTGGTGATGCTTGATTATAAAGATATTTTTGGCGGAAGTGCCGTTGTGATCGCCTATATTGGATATGCGCTGTATTTTCGAGATTTACTAAAGGGGACGACGAAGCCGCACGCTTTTTCTTGGCTTATTTGGGGTATTCTTACGGGTATTGGTTTTGCAGCGCAACTTGTGGAGCACGGTGGTCCGGGTGCGTGGGTCACGGGAGCTGATGCGTTTGCGTGTGGAATTATTTGTATCTATGCTCTCAAAAAAGGAGATCGCCATTTTGTTCGATTTGACTGGATCTCCTTGATTGGCGCTTTTGTTGCGTTGCTGCTCTGGTGGTTTACGCATGATCCGACATTTTCGGTAGTGCTCATTACGATTATTGATATTTTCGGCTACCTTCCTACGTTTCGGAAAGGATTTCATCGGCCTTATGAGGAAACTGCGACTACGTACGCCTGTAGTTCTCTGAAGTTTTGGATCGCACTTATGGCTCTCCAGACTTTTTCACTCGCAACGTGGCTGTATCCACTCTATTTAGCTATCGCGAATGGAATATTTACCAGCATGTTACTGATTCGACGTCGTCAGTTCAGGCTTCCAAAGACCGATAATTGAACCGTATCTATCGTGCATGATGAACCGTGGCGCGAGCGTGTCGTACTTCACTGGTTTCCATGTTTTCGACGAAGGCGTTGTACATCGAACCTACAAGTGCACCAACGGCGAGACCGGCAACGACAGCAACAATCAGTCCGATGAAGAATGTTCCGGCGGTGAGACCCGGATTATTTGCTGCGGCTGTTGCAGCATTATCAACAGCTGATGAAAAGACGTTTGAGAATCGTGCGGCGATTGACGGAGCGATGATGGCGAGCGCGGCAAGCACCAAATACACAATTCCCGATGTAGCTGCGAAGGACATTGAAAGTCCTCGAGTATCTAGTTTTTCCATATTAGGTAATTAAGAATTAAGTCACTACAATATACCTTCTGGCATGGTGTGGGAACCCGGTAGCCTTGCAATCGGGTTGATGAGTTTGTTATTCATGGAAAAGTTCGCGTTTTTAGCCTTCATGCATGGCAGCGAGAATTTTTTGAAGGCGGTTGTCGATCTGAAGTTCTTCGATGAGTTCGGGGTGTTCGGTACTCATGGCGAGCTGCTTTGCGTCATTGAGCGCGTCGATGGCTTCGTCGTAGTATCCCGCAGAGAAGTACACGCCCGCCGTCGTGACGAGGAAGGCGATACCTGGTTTTGGATCATTGTTTTCTACCGTGAGTTCGATACGCGCCTGGTGTGCCGCGGTCCATGCTTCAAAGAGCTCCTTTGCTTCCGGATCCTCGAGACCACGCTCACAGACGATATCCGTGATCTTCATTTTGGTCGGTTCACTCACCAGTCGGTTGATCGCCTCTAGAATTTGCGGATCACCCGCGATCATGAGGTACGGCTTATGTGCTTTTCTGAGCGTGACAGCTTCTTGAAGAACACGGGCAAATTTACTCAGTCCTGCGGTGAGTTCGGCAATAGTGGGTTCTTGGCGATGTTCTGAGGATTCAGACTGTTGCATCTTTTATGATTTTTTTCCGGTAATATTTACCATCCATCTGATGCCGAACGTGTCTGTCAGCATCCCAAACGTGTCGCCCCATGGTGCCTGCGTCAAAGGTTGCTCGATTTGAGCACCGTCCGAGAGCTTGTCCCAGTAGCCTTTGAGCTCTGCTTCGGCGTCTCCACTCAAAGAAATTGAAATATTGGTGTTTGGGCTGTATCCCCATTTTTTTGCCGTATCGGATGCCATAATCGTTATTCCATTATCTGCGATCAGCATGGCGTGCATGATTTTATTTTCTTCGCTTGGGTCGTGAGGAGCGCCTCCTTCTTTGAAGGTCGTCATAGTAAGTTTTCCACCAAAAACGTTTGTATAAAGTTCCATGGCTTCCTTGGCATTTCCGTCGAAGGCAATATAGGGATTGAGCCTGCTGTTCATGGCATTTCCGTAAGGAATTGTAAAACTTAAACATAAGGATGCTAGCAAAAAACACTACTTTAGCAAGTGTTGTGTTTTCTTTAGTCATAGTAACTTTTCAATCTGGCTCCCCGAGTTGGATTCGAACCAACGACCTACCGGTTACACTTATCTCTAGATTCCTCTAAAGGGTGGACTATATCATCACCATGGCATTTTGCTTTAGGTGCGAGGCGCTTCCGCTCGATTGCTCGAGAGTACTCCATAAAGGATAGTCTCTGAACCTTTCGCGCATTTTGCGTGACTTGGCTGCGGATTACCCGGTCTGGGCTTCCCGCAATTCACCTCGTTTTCAACCTACCTTTCGATAGGAAGCTGCACTATGCCTGCATGTACTTCTCTGTGGCAATTTGCGCAAAGCAGGACACATTTGTCTGCTTCTTTCTGAATTTTCTCCCAAGATCTTGTAAGACCTCGATGTGATAATCCAAATTCTTTTGTCGATCCATCAATATGATGAAGGTCAAAAGCGCCTGCGCATTTATTGTATCCACAGATGATACACTTACCGCCTTTGTATTCGATGACCATTGTTTTGAGCTTTTTGCGTCTCAATCCAACGGCTTGTTTCAAATATTCAGCGCGATCGGCATATGTTCTTTTGTCTGGCATATACATGTGTATATACCAACGACTGTGGTTTGTACAGCCGGTTGCTCTACCGCTGAGCTATCAGGGAACGAAATGAAAAGGAACAAAAGGGACGGGGACGGGCTCAGTGCACTCGCAAGCTTGTGCATGGCGGGGAAACTATAGCGAACCTGAGGCTGGAATTCAACCGAATTTCTAGCTTTGCATGCGTGTCTAGACAAGTTTTGTATTTGAGCGCTTCCTTGTTCACGTGAACAAACTAGAGTGGCTTCACGTTTATCTGTCAATCTGGCTCAATGTATTCACATAAATCTTGCCTGAGTGAGGCTTCAGTCGTATATTGCCCTTCGTATTCTGTAATTTTTCTTTTTATGAGTTTACACAATAATGATATAGGGCAGGTCCTCGGTTGTATTGAAGTGCAGGAGCGGATGCCGGACGTGACTCTTAAGGTAACTCACCAGGTTCCAGAAGATACCGCCCAGGTGGATGCCATTGAGATGGCTCTTCGTGAGATGCTCGCTGAAAAAGAGCTTCTTCCTCCGTCCGACTCTGCTGATCTTGCTGGGTATCCGGGATTGACTCCGCAGAACTAGGGCGAAAACTACTTCTGCCCTGGTACTAGCGCAAAAATCTCTCGGGCGACGAGTTGGTCGTCGCGGTCGTAGATGAGGGTGCGGCGGTCGAGGGCGTAGCCTTTTGTGAGGGCTTCTTCGGGGGTGAAGCGCTTGAGGATCCAGTTTGGGATGAGTGGGGCGTACTTCAGATGGCCTTCGGCGATGGCGATCTCGATGGCTTCGTTCCAGATGTACTCGATGCCGTGTTTGTGGGCGGCGATGGCGAAGACGATCGGGATGTTGAGGGCAGCGAACTTTTGGATGGCTTTTTTGTAGAGGTCGCCGAGATTTTTTTGGACGACTCGCATCTCTTCGGCGGTCGGTTTTTTCTTGAAGTAGGGGCCGAGGAAGCTCTCGGAGACGATCATGGTTGGATGGTATTTTTGCTCGATCGCTTGCGGATTCATGGCGGTGACGTCTTGTTCAAAGGTCTCGTAGGTGGAGTGTTTGGCAGGACCCTCGAACTCTTTCTGAACCCAGTCGCAGTTGGTCTGAGCGCCGTCGACGGTCTCGAAACGAATGTCGGAGCCGATACAGTTGATGCCGCACAATAGCGATTCCATAAGAATGCTGCCGCTACCGCAAAATGGGTCGTACAGTAGACGAGTGTAGCGAGTCGTTCCCGCATTCTGTGCGTTTTCTATGTTTTTCACTAGACCCTCTCCCATATTGATCATCATCTGGGCGAGCTTTGGAGGAAGCATGCCGGCCTGGTTGTCGCGGTAGGGCTTGTTGTAGTCTCGCTTCGCGTAGATGCGGAAGTCCTGAGCGGCGACGGTGTAGGCGCCATAGAATTTTCCTTCGATTGAGGCGAAGTTAAACTCTACGCCCTTGTGGATGATGTCCTCGTCGAGCGCAGCAGCGCTCGCTAAATTGGCATTCGACTTATTCAAATATCGACTCGTGTAGCCGAGTTCTGCAAGATATTTTTTAAAAACTTTTAAGAAATTTGTAGGCAGGCTGTTATGTCGTTCGTGTAGATTGTAGGTGCTCACGCCGCACAGTACTTTTTTTAAGCTCATAATGTGCGAGTGGACGCCATCGTAGGACTTCTCCACGAGCTCCTCAAACTGCGGATCACGATCAAAAACTTGATAGATCTTGCAGATCTTCATCGTTCCGCCGATACGTTGGAGGGTAGCGTGGAGATCGCGAACGAGCGGATCTTCATCGGACAGCTCCACGACGGCCATCTGGTCCTCAAATGCTTTAATACTTTTTTCACCCCACATGCTTATGACCTCGGCAAGTGACAGTAACGGTTTTCTCCCTAGTATGAAAAGATATGTGCTCATTCGGATGACGGTAGGCGAGATCGTGCTCGCGATTATGGCTGGTATCGGCAGTATACTGGCAAGTTTCTTCCTCGGCTACCTTGTTTTCCGCTTCGAAACCTCGGCAATGGCGAAACCACCGCTTCAGCCGGTGACCGTCAAGGAAGTGTGCACCAGAAACAATTGAGTTTTGAACTTTGTTTTGTTACAGTTCCAACACGTTTTACCCCATAAGTTTTTTTCTATGAGTATGTCATTGAATCGCGTGCAGTTGATCGGAAATGTGACGAAAGACCCTGAGGTTCGCCAGATTCCTGGAGGAACAACAGTTGCCACTTTTAGCGTCGCTACGAACTTTTCTTGGAAAGACCAGAGCGGTCAGCGTCAGGATAAGGCCGAGTTCCACAATCTTGTGGCTTGGAGGAAGCTTGGTGAGATCTGCGCACAGTACGTTCGAAAGGGAAGCAAGATTTTCGTCGAAGGACGGATCCAGTCTCGAGAGTGGGAAGGCCAAGACGGCGTAAAGCGATATCGAACCGAGATTATTCTCGACAACATGATTATGCTCGACAAGAAGGGTGCACCTATGGAGGGTGGCAACTTCTCTTCTTCATCAGAAGATGCTGGAGAGCGAGAGCACGCTGCGATCAAGCCTTCTGCAGGCGCAGCAACCGATATGGAAGAGGAGATCTCGATCGAGGATCTTCCGTTCTAATACGGGTACGGGATCGGGAACTTTTTTCACCTTCGGTGAAATATAAAAAGGCATCTGTTACAAGAATATAAAAGTAACAGATGCCTCTTTAGACCGTCTTTCGTTATTGTTCCCATCTGACGCAAATAAGGTACGTGCGCAGGTGAAGCAATAATGAGAGTTGGTGCATATGGAATATCGACGATTTTTCCATACGCTCCGCGAATCGGAGTAGTTCCCTGCCTTTCTTCGGTGTCTTGTTTAGAGATGAGGGTCACCTTCATCTATTTTGTTTTTGTTTTTGTGTCTCTTCCGTATTTGAGAAGAAGACAATGGGGAACATTTTTGAGTGAGGGCAGGTATCGTCGTACCTATGATCGAAAAGTAGGGAAGGTGAGGATTGAGGCCGTGGTTCTCAAGCCCCTGCTCCCGTACTCTTCGTTCGCCTCTGAGC
>JAHFJT010000132.1 GCA_023245695.1 Candidatus Peregrinibacteria bacterium
ACTCGTATGATCTCGTTTCCTCTCGAGTATGGTGTTACCTATTTCCAGATCACTCCTCTCGACGCTACTGGCCAGCCTGGTACCACCTCCGAGGTTGGACTTCTTGCTCCACAGCTCTGTGGCGACACCTCTCCTCCTCTCACGAGTGCTGGTTCAAGCGAACGCTCAGTGGCGATCAGCAAGACGCTCGCTGTCGATGCCTCCAGCTCGCTCGACGCCAAGTCGACGATCACCTCCTACTTTGTCGATACGGATACCTCGATCGATGCCGACAAGGATGGTGATCCAACCAATGACCACAACATCACCCAGGACACGCCGGTCTTCACGATCGGTCCGTTCACGAAAGAGCAGACGATGGGCATTAAAGTTTGGAGTGAAAATGCGCAGGGCACTCGCAGCGGTCAGGCGATCACCGTGCACGTCTTTGTGCCAGACATTACACTCTCTGGTGCTTCTCTGAATCCTGGTACGGCGTATGGCCATGTCACTCCTGCGGTTCCTCAGATGCCGTTTGCGCTCGTTCGTCAGCGTGGCGGTAGTGCCACGGTACTCGGAGATTACACGACGGATGACCAAGGTAACTTCCTCGTGAAGGGACTCTCGAGTGAAGGAAAAACCGTGATCAAAAATGCGCAGGGTGAGGTCGTCGCCGAGTATAACGAGGCGACCGGAAAAGTCTTGATTACCAAGACGGGCTACTCCCTTACGGCTGATACCCAGAACCTCAATCATTTAATCCTCGTCCGCCTGAAAGACAGCAAAGGTGCGACGCTTGCATCGTTCTTCCAGGTTCCAGATAGCAATACTGATGCTGTGATCGACCCAGCTCCATTTACCTACACGCCGGTGACGGTTTCGTCACTCCATGGTGTCCACGTCCAAGATGCCAACGCGCAAGACACCTACATTTTCCGAACGATTGCCGCGAATGATCCGAAGTTCTTCGGCGGCACGGAGATCGTGGATACGGCTTCTGCAAAGCGTGTTGCCGTGATCGATTCTGCGGGTCACGTCTATCTTCTCGACACGCATGCTTCGCTCGGCATTGAGGATATTCCGGATATGCCGTACCTCTTTGATCTCAAGCTTAACAATGTGATGATCGGCCGCATCTATGTTGCGGGTGTCTACGGCAAACCTATTACGGCTCTTGATAGTAAAGATTTTGAATCGACTCCCATCTTTGAGTCCCCTTCGGATACGCCTTCTACCACGATCTTCTCCGATGTGAACGTGAACTCGCCGATCTTCGAGTCGGTGGTGACGCTTGAGCAGAACGGCATCATCCAGGGCTACCAGGAAAATGGCAAAATTCTCTTCAAGCCCGATCAGCTCATCAGCCGTGCAGAATTTACCAAGATTACCCTCACTGCCCTCTGTATCGAGCCGCGTCCCGAGGCCTACAAGGCACCTTCGACCTTTATCGACATCGCGTTCAGTGAGCCGGTACCGTGGTACTACTCGTGGATCAAGGAGTCGTATCTTTTGAATTTAATCACGGGCTATCTTGGAGAAAAAAATGCGACCGGTGTGGCACCCTTTAAACCCGTGGCCTATATCTCACGCGCCGAGTCGGCGAAGATTTTGCTCGAGGCGCTCAAGATGCTCAAGATCATCGACCTCAGCAAAGTGGCTTCTGATGGCACACAACCGTGGTATGCCCCGTTTTTGAAGGCAGGCCAGAATCTCAAACCGTACCTTCGAAACAACTCGAATACGCCACAGCCATACATCGTCACGCCGCAAGAGTCTGCGACACCAAATTATCAGATGACGCGTGGAGATTTTGCCGTGATGGCCGCTCGCGTGCTGAAGTTTGCGAACTGTCATCCTCCGGTCAAGCCGGTGCCACCGGTTGTCGCTCCTGCCACACCAGATGGTCCAAACAAGACGTCACAACTTCCGCCTGGCATCTATGTCTACCTGCCACCTTGCCAAACATGTCCATGTGTTTCGACGCTTGATAATACGGGAAAACTCTTACCAGGTGACACCATTTTTGCCATACTGTCTTCCAAGGATCACTCGCTCATCTATCGAAAGAGTAATGCCATTCTTCTCAGTCCGTAACCCTCACGCATGTCTCTGTTTGTGAAAAAAATTCTTACATTTCTCGTCGGCTCCGCGCTCGGAGTTGCGCTGTTCTTTGGCGCGTATCGAGGTGTGCCGACGTTGCTTGCTGAACAAGATCAGAAAACTGGGGTGGGGACGGGGGCATCTGGGTCGGGTTCGGGAACAGTAGCTGCGCCTGTTACGGCATCCGACAAAAAATGCACGACCGATTTTCCTCCGTTTTTTGAGCAAGAAAAGACAAAATTTATCGCGTTTATGAATGACCACTTCAAGAATGCCGCACCGAATTCTGAGCTTCTCCAGGTTGGCCTTGATCGACTCAAGCAGTTCCGGGCGACGCTTTTGGCCAAGCAAAATAGCTTTCTCGTGCAGCTGAAGTCGCAGACGACGGCCGTGGATGAGATCGCCTACTGCAATCAGCTCGTCAATACGGATCTAAATATCGCTGAGCAGGTTTTTGAAAGCTATGTTAACGATACGACCTACTCCAAGCGCTCGACGGTTCTCGCGCAGAAGATGTCGGCGATCAATGGCAAACTTCGAGGTCTCAACGATTTACTTGGGCAGCTCGATGGATACTTCACTTCGTTCAGTAATAAATTACCCGCTTTCACTACGCAATGTCTCAAAAAATAACATCTTATAGCGGTTTCCTCGGAGGCGGTGTCTTCGCCGGACTTTTGGTCTCGGTGGTGATTGCGGCGGTACTAAGTTTTACCTCATCGGGCGCGACACAGGCCGCTGGCGGAAAGTCGTACGATGCGGCGCACCTAGCCAAGGTCAAAGAGCAGTTTCTCGATCCGAAGGCTTCACTGGAGGATTTGAGCGCTCTCTACCACGGCACGGTGAATGATATTTTCAATGACTATATCGATGCTTTCACGAAGATCGATCAGACAAGTGATACGCAAAAAAATATGGCGAAACCACCGAAGGACGACAAGGCGTGTCTGGTGGATGGTTCTGATATGAATGTGAGTACGTACTGCCTCTATTTGCGCATCGATGATTTGTATCAGTCATACCAAGATACACTGCAGCGACGGCAGGATACGGCGTTCCAGGAGATCCAGGATATTCTCAAAGGTAATAACTCACAGACGGTTTCTTCAAACCTGTACGAGGCTCGACGGAACTGGATTTCTCGAGAGTTTGAGTCGGCGAAAAAGGCGCTCGATGGCGCCTTGAAGGGCTACAGTGAACTTCTTACGCAGTATCCACTCCACGTGGAGTACGGCAAAACGATCAAGCTTCTCGTGAAGTACTACGATCACCTCACCGATATCCGAAAA
>JAHFJT010000013.1 GCA_023245695.1 Candidatus Peregrinibacteria bacterium
GCGAGCAGATCTTGCAGACTGCGTGGATCAGTTTCTCAAAGCGGCACGGAAAAATAAAGAGCCGTTTGGCGGCGTGCAGATGGTCTTTATTGGCGATCTTTACCAACTTCCACCGATTGTGATGACGCATGAAAGAGATTTCTTTGCCGAGTTTTACGAGAGTCCGTGGTTTTTCCACTCGAAAGCGGTAAGGGATGAACGATTCTTCATGGAGCTCGTTGAGCTCGATAAGATTTACCGACAGAGTGACGATGCATTTATCGAACTTCTCAACGCGATTCGAGTCAATACCGTTACTGACCGACAGATCGATTCTATTAATTCGCGAGTGCTGAGTTTAGGTTCGCAGGTTCTCGACAGCATTCATCTCACCTCCACAAATCAGCTCGCAGCCGACATCAACGATGCGCGTCTTGCACAACTCAAAACTCCGACTCATCAGTTTACGAGCACCATCAAAGGAAATTTTGACATGAAGCAGTGCCCAACTGATCAGTCGCTCATGCTCAAAGTGGGCGCGCAGGTCATGTTTGCGAATAACGATATGGACGGCCAGTGGGTCAATGGAACCGTCGGGCAGGTCACCGAAATTCTTCCACGAGCGGTTATCGTCCAGATCCACGGCGGCAAAGAGGTGCATGTCACGCCGCATGAGTGGAAACTCTATCGCTACGAGTACGATGCATCCTCGAAGTTGTTATCACAAAAGAGTGCGGGTGCTTTTGAGCAGATTCCATTGAAACTCGCCTGGGCCATTACGATTCATAAAAGCCAGGGTAAAACTTTCGACCGTGTGGTGATCGATCTGGGAAATGGAAGCTTCGCCTCGGGTCAAACCTACGTGGCGCTCAGCCGTTGCCGCACGTTCGAGGGTATTCGTCTGAAAAAGCCTATCCGAAAGAGCGACGTCAAAGTCGACCGCCAAGTCCACAAATTCCTCACCGAGTACCAGCGGGAGACGTATGGGAGGATCTAAGGCTGATTTTGACAGAAGGCGGATGCTTTGATAGAATGTGAATGTAAAGATCTCCGGCCGTGGTTTTCGTACCACAAGTTAGCGGGGGGTCTTTTTTCTTATTCTGGATATACCGAGATAAAGAATTTTTCATCTGTTTTGATATTTTCCTTTATTTGCACCACAAATAATTCACCATTTGGCGTCTTTCCTCTGAAACGATATAATATTTCCGAATTTTTATTCGGATTTTTTCTTATCTCTGGAACGAGACAGGAATTCTGAATTACATCCAGGGCGCATGGTAGACATTTCAGTCTTCGAATTTTATCAGCACGATTCAGTTTGTCATCAATATGATGCCAAAATAATCCCAAAAATATCTTTTGTTTTTTAAAGTATTTTGAGCGAATATGCGCTCTACGTTTGCTTCTACCGCATATCGCGTCGTAGATTTTCTTAGCTCTTTTGAAAATCTCTTTTAGATCTGTTCCTGGGACTTTCCCTGCTCTGGCCTGATAATATTGCATTTTTTACCATACATAATATATCTAGCATAATACTTCAAAAAATGGCTTATATAAAACATAAATGTTAAATTATTCCTAACAAACTCATAACAAAAAGTTAACAAATTTCTGACAAAAATGTTTCATATATTTTCCAATAAAACTCTTTTTTCTTCTGTGGCATGTGTTTCAGTAGCAGCCCGCGATAGCTTGCGATATTTTTCTCATTCAGGCGAGTATGTATTCGCCTGACCGAACGCGCATTGAGCTTTCTTCCACGTGGCCAGATTATTACACCAAGAAATCGAAGCCCGTGACGAGCTTTGCTAATTTTGTTGTTTTTCCCGCGCAACTCCAGACCAAGTGAATCTCGAAGAAAAGTAATCACTCTACCGCGGAAAACCTCGAGCTCTTCCTTTTTGGCAGCGATCAGGATAAAGTCATCGCCGTATCTCATGTATTCTTGGGGCTTCAAACTATGCTTCACAAATCGATCCAGCTCGTTCAGATAGATATTGGCGAAAATTTGGCTCGTGAGATTTCCGATCGGCATTCCGCGCGCCGTGTGTGTGTCCCTGGGACGAACCTGCTGGTTCGTGTGTGTGTGTGTGTGTGTGTGTGTGTGTGTGTGGCGAAACTCCTGATAACTTCACTCATCAAGCTGTAGGCGGCCCCATCCCTTACCCTTCGAAAAAGAAGTTGGAGCAACACTTTCTGATCCACACTGTCAAAAAACTTTCGAACATCCCCTCTCCAAATAAAGCTTTTCGGATACGATTTCAAAAACTGCTGAGCGCGCTCTATTGCCCCCATCAGCCCTTTGCCAACTCTGCATGACCATGCGTCGTAGATGAATGTTTTGTCATATATTTTGTTCAAATAATCGTATATCAGCCTATGAACCGCGCGATCCCGGACAGTCGATACCGATACTTCTCTCCTCTTATTGTCGCAGACCATAAAGGTTCGATACGGCCCATGCTTATAGCGTCCACGGCTAAGATCAGCATATAACCCATACAGATTTTCTTCGAGCTTATATTGAAACTCATGCAGATCCCGTGACCATTTCTTTCCTTTTCGAAATTCAAACCAGCTTTTCCAAATATTTTCTAAACTCAGGTCTATGGACTCGCTTCCCATCATCAATAAAAGTTATGAAGCTTATAAAAATATCGTATCAATCAATGACGCGCTTGAAAAGCGATGGAGGTATTCTCTCGGCGCAAGTCTCGAACAGTCAATTCTAAGTTTTCTTGAGCAGTGCATCATGGCCAAGAATGCGCCAAAGTCATTGAAGGCCGCATATCTCATCAAAGCTAGCAGCCAACTTGAAGTCGCGACACTTAAACTCAGGTTATTTCTAGAATTGGGACTTGCGAATGAAACCAAAATCTTCCAGATGCAGAGTATTCTGAGTGAAATCGGAAGAATGCTCGGCGGCTGGCTGAGGGCTTCACAAAGCCTATAAAATAATTTTGAGAGAAGCACATCTCCGTTCATCCAGACCCGCCCGCGAAGATTGTCGTTCGAATTGTCAGGATTGTTCCTGTTCAAGTTCACGTGATCATTGTTCCAATTCGCGTTCGGCAAGTTGTCAGTTGTTGACCAGATACTTCTGAGAACCACATCTGCAGTCGCAACCGCAGTGCTTGCATTGGCTTGCTTTTTACACCCTACCAAGGAGTCTATCTGGCTCAAACGTGAGGGGAGATGTGCTGATTGCATATCCAGACTTCTTATTTCATTCAAAGTCTTTTTTGAATATGCAGAGCGTGGTAGCCCCAACAAAAAAAGATGCTGGAGTGGCTATTCACCACTTATCAGCATCTTAGATTATTGCTATAGAAAAATAAAAGAAAAAGAAGAAAAGGAAAACTAAATATCAAATACTAAGCTTTTTCCCCTGGCACCCAGACCCGCCCGCGAAGATCGTCGTACGAATTGCCAGGATTGTCCCTGTACAAGCTCACGTGAACATCGTACCAACTCGCGTTCGGCAAGCTGCCAGCTCCCTGTGGACGCTCGTAGGCTGTATAAAATTGCTTATCATAGACTTGTCCTCGAGCCATAGCATCCATAATTGAACCTACGCAGGCATTCTGAGGCATGATGGTTGCGCCTGGAGTCTGCTCAAACCTTCGCTTGTACTCGGCTACCATTTCTTCGTTCGTTCTCTTTACTTTCTGTTCGGCATCTTTATAGAAAATAGTTGGGTCAAATGGCATGTCTTCAATATCGGTTGTGAGACCGAATGATCCAGGTGGAGCCTTCACCTTCTTCCACTGATCCCATCCGATGTAACCTTTATTCTGGCCTGGAATCGTTGGGTGATGATCGATAACTTGCATAAGTTTCGCAACTTCCATATCTGGAAGAAGTTTGAGACGTGGTGTGCCGTACTGCTTGAGGCCCTGAATGGTTTCTGTTTGGACGGTGGCTGCCCATTTCATGACATCGTCTTTCTTGGCGAGGGTGGTGAGATCTTTTGCGCTGATCTGGAAAATGGATTTCCATGCGGCAAAACCAGCATCGTATTGCTCAGCAGTGTGGTCCATGAATTCTTGCTGTTCAGGAGACGTGCGGCCTTCGAGACGATCGAAAAGCGCTACTGTTTTTGATCGAACGGTCGCGTCTGGAATTATTGGGCTTGTTGCGAGATCGTCTGGTCGCCGGAAATTCAATCTTTCCGAGGCGTGTGCGAGAGCTTTTTGCTCTACGGTTAGTGGCCAACTGTCGGGATACTGACCTGGCTGTGAAGTATTTTGAGAGGACATAGGGGTGATTTAGGAGTTAATCACAACTGAAGTATTGATATTACTCTTAATTCTTTATATGTCAAGTTTTGGCTTTGTTATATCAGAAATTCCCCAATAGTACGGCTGCTAAGTCTGCCCGGGCAGATGTCACGACAATAGCTTCGGCTCCATGAATTTGCATGAAAATATTACTAGCCTTCCCCAAAGCTAGCTTTTCTGGTATAATGGTTTGATGGTAGTATGTCGCTGAACCTCAGCGGAACTCCAGCAGAACCTCCTCTCATAATTTATGGACCTCACAATTATATATTGGCTTGTCGGCATCATTGTCCTCGGATTTGGGGCGTTTGAGCTGGTGCACTATGTGATTCATCACCATGCGGATGAGCATCGTATGAAGAATATGGTGTTCCTTCAGATTCGTGTGCCACGTAAGGAATCCAAAGATGATGTGGAGAAAGAGTCGCAGTCGTTTTCGGCGCAGAAGAGCTTCAAGGAAATCGTGGGTATCATGACGCACTTTTATGAGTCGCTGCATAGTATGTACGACAAGAGTTTCAAGTATCACTTCATCGGACAGGACTACCTTTCGCTGGAGTATGCGGTGATCGACGGTGAGATTCTTTTTTACATGGTTGTTCCGCGAGATCTCGTCGTCTATCTGGAAAAGCAGATCACGAGCTTCTATCCGGACTGTCACATCGAGAAGGTCAACGACTACAATATCTTCAAGCCAAACTCCGAGGTGTACGGTTGCTATATGCAGCTCGAGCAGGACTATCACCTGCCTTTCAAAAACTACAATCGACTCAACTCCGACCCGCTCAATGCGATCGCAAATGCGCTCTCGAAGTTCGAAAAAGACGAAGGTGCGGCGATCCAAATCATGATTAAGCCGGCCGATAATCACTGGCAGCACAAGGGCCGAGAATTGGCTAAGGCTAAATATAAAGGCGACAAACACCATGGCTTCGCCTGGTACAATCCATTGAGCTGGATTTCATCTCTCTTTGGATTTTTCATGAACAGTGAGCACAAGGAAACGCCTGAGCAGCAGGAGCGTGTCACCTCGATTGGCGAAGAAGAGATCAAGGCGATCGATGAGAAAAATTCGCATCCTGGTTTTGAGACGATTATCCGAATCGTCTGTACCGCACCAAACTTACGAGATGCGAAATTGAATGTCTCCAATATTCACAAAGCCTTTGGTCAGTTCGACTTCCCAAACGGCAACGAGTTCGAGCACTCGAAGTACCATGATGTGAATAAGCTCGTAAAGGACTTCATCTATCGACGATTCCGGCAGAGCTGGTTGCGTGCGTTTTTACCTGATGAAGGCAAACGACATATGATCCTCTCTTCGGAAGATATTGCGACGCTCTATCACCTTCCAAGCATCCGGTACAACGCGAACCCGCATATTGTCTGGCAGAACTATAAGGTCGCACCGGCTCCGGCCAATATTCCGACCGAGGGTATTCTTCTTGGACACAATACGTACCGAGGTACGACGAAAGAAATTCGCATGAAGCGTGATGATCGATTCCGACACTTCTACGTCATCGGTCAGACGGGTACGGGTAAGTCTTCGATTCTCCAGGCGATGATCCGACAGGATCTCCGAAATGGCGATGGTCTCGCGATTATTGATCCCCATGGAAGCTTGATTGAGGACATCATGCCGTTCATTCCGCGTGAGCGTGCGGACGATGTGATTTACTTCAATCCGGGCGATATGGATCGACCGATGGGCTTGAACTTGCTCGAGGGTGATACCTGGGAAGAAAAGGAGCTCGTCTCGATGGAGGCGATGAACATTATGATTAAATTGTTCGGTGAAGAAATCTTTGGTCCGCGAATTCAGGACTACTTCCGAAACGGCTGTCTCACACTCATGTCCGATCCGGATGGCGGTTCGATTACTGATATCGTACGTCTCTTTACGGATGATGAGTTTGCAGCATTCAAAACAGAGAAAGTCACGAATCCGATCGTCAAGTCGTTCTGGGACAACCAGATGGCGAAAACGGGTCAGCGTGAAAAGCAGGAGATGATCCCATACTTGGCGGCGAAGTTTGGTCAGTTCGTCACGAATACCATGATGCGTAATATCATCGGTCAGGCGAAGTCGGCGTTCAATCTCTCTGAGGTCATGGAGAATGGGAAAATTCTTCTCGTGAATCTCTCTAAGGGTGAAACCGGTGAAATGAACTCGAAGCTCCTTGGTTTGATCATGGTGTCGAAGATTCAGATGGCCGCGCTCGCTCGTCAGAAGATTCTCAAGCAAGGCAAAAAGCCACGCGACTTCTTCCTCTACATTGATGAGTTCCAGAACTACGTCACTGACTCTATTGAGGTGATCCTGTCTGAGGCTCGTAAGTACCGTCTCGGTATGGCCGTGGCCCACCAGTACCTCGCCCAGCTGGAGGACAAGGGGGGTGGCTTGAACAAGAAGGGTTCGAGTATTAAGGAGGCGATCTTCGGTAACGTGGGGACCATCTTGAGTTACAAGATCGGTGCGCAGGACGCCGAGTACATGGCCAAGGAAATGCAGCCGGTGTTTAGTGACCAGGATATGGTGAACCTGGATAAGTTCAAGGCGGTGATGAAACTCTCTATCGATACCCAGCCTTCCCGACCGTTTAGTATCACTCCTTTAAACCCGTACCTGGAGCAGGGAGACCGTGCGGCGGCAGAGGCTTTCAAACAGCTTTCACGATTGAAGTACGGTCGAGACAAGGACTTCGTGGATCGAGAGATCATCCGACGTCTTGGCTTAACCGGAGGAGGCGCGAGTGCGCCAAAGCCAGCTGGAGACGATCCCTTTGGGTTCTAGGTCTCATTTAAAGGATACAGGGACCTATTTTTTGACGTGCGCCACCCGTTTTCGCGAGCTTTATTTAGCTTTGCTTTTTAAGTGCGGCACCTTTTCAAAGTTATGACAATGGTATATAACGGCCGTCCGTGTCCTTTTGTGGTATACTGATATGAAGTCAAAAACACAAAAAACACATATATCTATGCGAACACGATCATCTGCACATATAGCACACGTCGTCTTGACCAGCCTTCTCTTGGCCATCTCCTTCAATGGAGTGGTGGCTTTTGCGCAGGATTCCCACGAGGAACCTACTGAGATTCCCGCTGTGCCTGAAGTGAAGGTACCGACACCAAAGGTCGATCCAGCTCCGCTTCCAGCGCCTACCACCCGAACCCTCGTCGGAACTCGAACGTTTGAGACAACCGCTTACTACTCCCCGCTTCCTGGTCAAACAAAGTACGTCACGGGAAGTTATGAGTCTGATATTCGGCTCAATGGTCACGGAGTCCATGGCGCCGACGGTACGCCGGTCTACCCGGGTATGGTTGCTGCTCCTTCGGTCTATCCTTTTGGAACGAAGATGAAGGTGCCTGGCGTTGGAACCGTTGCGGTTCATGACCGAGGTGGAGCGATCGTCGCTGCTGCGAATACTGGCCGGTATGATCGTCTCGATATCTGGATGGGCTTCGGAGACAAGGGTCTTCGACGTGCTCTCGGATGGGGCCGACGTGTCGTCACCATCGAGCTCATGGGTGTGAATCCTGGTATTGCCGAGGAGGTCACCCTGAGTGATTACGATGAGTCTGAACGGATTGCGCCAGTAACAACAGGTTCAACGAGCCCGTCTCGCTCCTCTACCCCCGCTACGCCCATGGCTCCAAAAATTATTCCCCCTGAACCTCTCTTCCCAAGCGATGTCTGGTACATGAGTAGTGGTGGATCTGTGGTGAAGCTCCAGAATGTGCTTCAGATGCTTGGCTACTACAAGGGACCTATCAATGGATTCTACGATGAGGATACGCGAGACAGCGTCTTTGCTTTCCAGCAGACCCAGAATATCTTTGATCGAGTGGATGAGCTCGGAGCCGGACATACTGGACCTCAGACTCGTATCGCTCTCGAAAAGGCCTTCAATGATCGACGCAAGATGAAACTTCCTGCTCAGTCCTTTGGACGTGGTGCGCATGGAGATGATGTCTTGAAGCTCCAGCAGGTTCTCAAGTCTCTCGGCTACGATGTCGCCCTTACTGGTGTCTTCGATTCCCAGACCGAGGCTGCGCTTCTCAAGTTTCAGAAAGATCAGAGCATCGTTCGGAGTGCGAGCGACCTTGGCGCTGGATACTTTGGTCAGAAGACCCTCTCGGCCCTTGAGAAAAAATACGTCGCCTCTCTTACGAATACACAGGCCACGGTTGTCATCGATGTTCCTGCCTACCTCGTTCAGGATCTCACCCCAAATAGCTCAGGCGAGTCTGTTCGACAGCTCCAGCAGGAGTTGATGAAGTTGAACTACCTTCGAGTCGAACCTACGGGATTCTATGGACCTGCTACGGCGCATGCGGTGTTCAAGTTTAAGCAGGCTCAGGGTCTCGTCGCTGAAGAACAAGACTCCAATGCGCAGGCGTTTGAGGCGAGTGCACGCGCTCGTATGAACTCGATCATTGCGTCACGATTTCACATCATTAAGACGATGGCACTCGTGAATGGAGCTCATACTTCGACTCTCGCAAAGACGAGCCCTGAGGCTCAGACGGTTGCGAGCGCGCGTTAGATCTTTTCGCCGGTCATACTAAAAATTTCTTCTTCGAGCATGTGAATCGCGAGCTCGATATTTTTCACGCTTTTGGATTTTGGCTTCTTGCCACTGTAGCGTTTGTAGCCCTCATCCAAGCGCTCCTTGAGCGAGACGATCGTGCTGTGTGCGACGCGCTTATCAGCATAATAGACAACTCGCTCTTCTAGTGATACGAGCGGATGTTTTTTTGAGGTGATCGCGTCAAATTGTTGCGATAGCACAGCGCGAGAGAACCATGTCTGCTTGTGTTTTTTGAGGACACTCGAAGTCGCTTCGACGTCGTGCCTCTTGTATACTTCTCTCATCTTTTTCCAGAACTCCAGGTCGGCTTTTGTGGGCTGTTTTGTGAAGGATGATGGTTTGATATTCGTAAAGACGATCGCCTTCATGAGATCATGCAGGAGTGAGAGTTGTCGTACACGCGAGACATCGATCATGTGACCATTCTTTTTTATTTTTTGCGCGATGAGCACCGCCACTTCCGCCACGACTTTCATATGCTGTTGGACGTGTGCAGGCGTGTGGCATTTCCTGTAGAGCTTTTGGATCTCCGAGATGGTCATGCGTTCTGAGAAGTAATGTGCTCTACGCGAATCTCTCGTGCGTTTTCATCTTTGATTTGGATGTAAATGTCGGTTCGCACTTCGGGGAGATATTTTTCCAAGTTCTCCGCCCACTCGATAAGGAGTAGGTCAGGATTTTTTTCAAGCACCTCAAGCACCATATTTCTGGCGACCTCGGGTTTTCCTTCCAGACGGTAGAGATCGAAGTGGTAGACGGAGTGCTGCGGGGTGATGTACTCGCGTATATAGGTATAGGTGGGACTTTTGATCGCCATTTCTGGGAGCGAGAGTGCCTCGGCAAGACCTTTTACAAAGGTGGTTTTTCCGGCGCCCATCGGCCCGTAGAGGCAGACAATACCCTTAAGTTTCATGTCCTGGAGCAGTTTTGAAGCTATTTTTTGGGTCTCTAAGTGGGAGGTAGAGCTGTGGGTTTTGGAGATCCTGGATTGAGGAGTTCGAGACATTTGATCTTTTTCGTTAAAGCTGCTATAATAATACGATACATCAAAACAAAAACCAAATGTCAGACACACCACTTTCACATAGCGACGATACTCAGGATCTTTTGATTCAGTCTCCGATTCATCAACTCGAAGATCGACGACGACGACGTCATCAGGCCGCATGGATGGGACTTGCCCTTCTTATGATCGGCTCATTCATTGCGGTGAATCAGTAGAACGGATCATTCAGCGCGAGCGTCCTTCCAACCAAGCAGGCTCCTGCTTTCGATGGAACCGTGTACCCAATTGAGAAGGCCCCAAACTGGGTCAAGCTCAAGGGTGAAGAGTATAAGTATAACTACGAACAAATTAGCGCTGACAAGCTCCTCGATGCGCCTTTTTACAATGCCGATAATCTCGCTCGATCGGCCGATACTCTCAAGTGGGGTAACGCTGCCGATGATGCGATTCGAAATCAGAAAATCACTTACTCGGTTCCTTACATGGGAAGTTACCGACTCAATGGAAAAGAGTACGACGGAAGTCACCTTGCGATTGATATTAAGGTTCCACGCAATACTCCTGTTCGTTCGATCGCGAATGGCATCGTTGTGAAGGTTGCGAATCAGACGAGCGGTTTTGGGAAACATATTGTGGTTCAGCACCAGAATGTTCCTTCGATCGAAGATCCGAATATCAAAACGACCTACTATTCTTCATACAGTCACCTTGGAAGTGTACTCATTTCTGAAGGCGATGTTGTGATGCGTGGTCAAAACATAGCGCTCTCTGGGGATACGGGTTTTGCGACGACTCCTCATATTCACTTCCAGATCGACCGCGTTGATGCTCCATGGCACCCATACTGGCCGTTCACCTACTCTGAGCAGAATGCTGCTGGTCTCGACTTTGTCGCCGCCTTGAATGCCGGACTCGGAAAAGAAAAAGCTATGCAGCTCACCATTAATCCGATGACGTTCGTGCAGAGAAATCTCACATCATCACCAACGGCAGCGGCTCCTGTTCCACAGCCACCACCGGTGGTTGCCCCAACTCCAACTCCTGACCCTGTACCGGTAGCGGCGCCTGTTGCACCAGTTGTTGTTCAGCCAGAACCAGCTCCTGTGCCTACCCCTATTGCTGCGCCGGTTGTCATCTTTACCTTCAATCAAAAAACCACGTACCAGCTCGGTGAAGAAGTTCGTATTACCATCTCGGCACGTGATCAGAATGGAAACCCTGTGAGTACCCTTGTTGAGTCTGCCCTCCTTCTCTCGAGCGGAGATGTTGGTACACTCTCTAAGTCAGATATTACGAGCTCGGATTTGCAGGATGGAAATTACACGGTTCAGATCCAGGGTCCAAAAGTTGGCCAGAGCCAGCTCACAGTTCTCTATCAGGGCAACCAGACAAAGTCTGCTCAATTCAGCATCATCAACCCGAATCCGCCACCTGCTCCTATCCCTGTCGTTGTCGCTCCACAGACCAATAGACCTGCAATTTTCGCGGACGTATCTGGTACTTCTAGCTTTTATGATGCGATCAAGTATGTCAAACAAAAGGGCGTCTTTGGTGGATACCAAGATGGAACTTTCAAGCCAGGGCAGGTCATCTCTCGCGCCGAGGTTCTCAAAGTCTCTCTGAAATCTGCCAATCGACAGATTCTCCAGACACAGGGGGCACTGGCCTATAGCGATGTGGATTCCGGCGCATGGTACATTCCATACATTGCCACGGCCCAGCAGAATGGTATTACGAATGGATATATTGGTGGCTTCTTTAAACCAAATCAAAATGTCACTCGATCGGAGTTTCTCAAAATCCTCTTGCTCGCTGCACCCGTGTCTATCAACCCAACCGTCAGTAGCGCTCCATACAGCGATGTAGCTCCTGAAGAATGGTATGCGGTTTTCGCCCAGTTTGCCAAAGAAAAAAATCTCCTCCCAAATACAGCGAATGGATTTAGGCCAAATGAGGAGATCACTCGTGGCGAAGTTGCCGAGATTATCTACCGATTGCTCGTTATCATGAGCAGTGGATCCCCGAGCTATACGGCAGGACTTGGACAGGGGTAATTTATTTTTCTTCCTGTATGAGCCTTTCTAACCATCCTAAGCATTCACCAGAGGTGCGTGAGTACTCATATGATGAGGGTATTGCTGAGGTCGTTTCACGGATAAGCACTTTGTTTGAGACAAAAGATGCGATCTTTGTGGCGGTCAACGGCCAGGATCAACATGTCGGAAAGACGCGCATCACTATGGACCTTTTACATCGGACAGACGCGCTTCATTCGCCCGATATTATTTGGCTGTATATCAAAAACTTTGACTCTTGGGATATCGAAGGCGTCATTCGAAATGCGATGTATGCCCGTCATCTACAACCTTCAGCTCGAAAATACATCCTTATCATGGAGCAGGCTGAAATACATCGGAGAAATGATAACCCCTTCCATCAGCGTTTCAACCACATTTTTCATGAAAAAGTACGCACCATTGGAGAACTCATTAACCTTCCACTTCGAGAGACCGATCTCCTCATAAGTATCTGTAGACCTGATCGATTGTTCCCTGATATGCAGGAACCATCGTCCATGAATGAAGTTCTCATTGTAAACGAGAAGGCCGGGGATAAAATCCTCTAAAAATTCTGGTACCCCCAGCAGGAATCGAACCTACATCTTCGCCTTAGAAGGGCGTTGCTCTATCCATTGAGCTATGAGGGCGTGGGGAAATTCGCGTGTATTCTATGAAATTTCCTCGAAATATGCTAGTAATTCATCATGCACCTCAGAAGTAAGGAATCTATTCACAGAGTCTACCGACGTCACTACTTCCCTTTTATTCTTGAGACACTCAAGGTTTTGGGAGCCAGCGCGCCGTTCTACTTTGTGCTTTTTGTCCTCCAGCAGACGCTCACATCGAATCAGTTCATGGCGGGATTCTTTTTTATCACGGTACTTTTTGTCATTGTCTATGTGGTCGTGGCGTTCCTCTACTGGGCCGACAAGCTCGTGGTTACGAACTTTCGGGTGATTTTTGTAGACTGGAAACTTCTTAATATGAGCGAGGAGCATGAGGCGGAGTTGCACGACATC
>JAHFJT010000014.1 GCA_023245695.1 Candidatus Peregrinibacteria bacterium
ATGTAGGTGTTGAGTTTTGTAACGAGGTTTGCGCGAGTTTTGTCGCTACCTGCATCATCGACGACCTCATCTTTGATTCGGAAGTACGCAGCGGCATACGAACTTGTTCGCTCGAACTCGCTCGTATCTTTTGTGACTTTTCCTTCTCTAATTTCCTCCATGGTCACGGGTCCTTTTGCATTTTTTGGGAAAACTGCGTCGAGTACTGCGAGAATTTTTTCTGTTTCTGGATCGAGCTTTTCTTCCTGCTCTTTTCTTTCTGTATGTTTTTTGTAGTAGAAGAGATCTTTATTATCGATGGTCTCGATAATTTTTTTCACACTTCGCATCGTGCTTGCGAGTTTCTCGAGTGCGACGCGATTTTTGTCCATATCTTTCTTGAGGGTCTCGTAGAGTTTTGTGGCTCCGTTCACGCTCTTGTAACCGCCCTTGGCGAAAAGTGTATCGGCGGAAATCTCTTTTCCCTGGAATGATGCCTTGAGATCCGCGACGTTCATGCCGATATTCTGGAGATTCTTTTCAACGGTGTCCCTTCCAGGAGTATTGATATTTTTCCAGTTGGCATTCGAGGACGACTTCAGCCACTCTGAGCTGATTTCGTCGTCAATGGTAGCTTTTTTCGAGAGCTCCTGTTTCATCGCTTCTGGATTTGAAGCTTCCTTCGTCGGGTCAAAGAGTTCCTGCTCTTTTTGGATAGCTCTTTCATAATCGGCATCTCGAGTATTTCCACTATCAATAATGGCCTGTTCTTGTCGCTTTGCTTTTCGCATGGCGACCTCTTCGGCTTCTAGTCCCCGTTCTTCGTTCATTGGTGTTGGGTCCTTTTCTTTTCCTTTCCTGTCCTCGATCTCTTTTCGGAGTTCCTGGGCCTGTTTTGCGGTCTCAAGCACTACGGCTGTTTTTTTGAACTCGAGTGTTTCTACATCGAAGACTTCACCACCCTTAATGCGTCCCTTGAGGTACTTGAGCATGGCGATATTCTGTTCGGCCTTGCCGCTATATTTTTCATCGACATCTGTTCCTTTTCTGATCTCTTCCTGGTACTTGGACCAGAGATCTTTTCGAGACTCGAGCGTCGTTTTTTCCTTTGATGCCCCGAGACGAGATAGGAGCGCGATAATACTGTACTTGGTTTTATCGGCAGTCTCGACTTGAGAGCGATTGAGATCAGCAGATTTTTCAGCACCCATATATGTATGTTTATTTTTAACTTTCCCATCATTCTACCATTTTTACTGCTTTCTTGCAAGCACGGCGGAAAACGAGTAAAGTGGCAGCGTGAATTTCCCAGCTATTATTGTCAATTTCAAGGCCTACGAATCAGCTTTGGGTGCGCAGGCGCACACCTTGGCTCAGCTTCACGATCAGGTGGCAGCGACGTCCCATGTGACGCTCGGTATTGCCGTCTCGGCACTCGATTTGGCGACGGTGGCAAACCTCGTAAATCTTCCTGTTTTTATTCAACACGTCGATCCTGTGGAGTATGGAGCTCGAACGGGACATATTCCTCCAGCCGCTGCCAAAGCTGCGGGCGCGTTTGGCACGCTCCTCAATCATGCAGAGCATCGGATTCCGATGGATGTCCTGGAAAAGACCATTGCTCTCTGCAAACAGGTAGGACTCTTTACTCTGGTCTGCGCGGAAAGTCCTGAAAAAATTCAGCAGATTCTTCCTTTGCAGCCTGATGCGATTGCCTACGAACCACCCGAGCTCATTGGTGGAAGTGTGTCGGTGTCGCAGGCACAGCCTGATGTTATTCAAAAAGTCGTCGAGATTGCTGGCTCCATTCCGCTCCTCGTGGGTGCGGGTGTGAAGTCCGAGCAAGATACAAAAATTTCTATACAGCTTGGTGCCAAAGGCGTTCTTTTGGCTTCTGGCGTGACACTTTCCCCCGATCCTTCTGGCGTTCTGATGAGCCTTATTCAAGGTATGAAGTCGTAATGCGTTCGATGACGGTTTATCTTTTTTACGTTTCCTTTTATGCAGTTTCAGCTTTTCTCAGAAGGTATTGAACTTAGCGAAGATCAAAAAGAGTATGTTCGAAAAAAAATGACGCATCTGGAGAAGTTTGCCGAGGAGCTTGTTGACGAGTCTTCGACGGTACGAGTGGATGTTCGATCCAATAAAGATAAAACTTCTGATAAGCATATCTCTTTTCAGGTGACGCTCTTTGTACATCCTGTGGTGATTCGCGCGGAAGATCGTGGAGCAACCCTCGAAGAGGCCGTAGATCTTGCTGAAGAAAAACTTCGAAAGCAAATTGAGCGGTATAAAACCAAGCAACATCGACGTGCCCAGACAGGGGAGTGGATCCCCGAGTCGACGCTTGAACAGCTTTCTGACGCGCAGAATGATCTGGTCCACGTGAAGCCTTCGATTGGAAAGCGGAAGAAATTTTCTGATGTGCAGTCGATTCATGAAGACGAGGCGATTGAGCAGCTTGAGCTTATCGGTCATGACTTTTATGTCTTTCATAATAAAGATACGGGACTTCTTTCAGTTGCGTACCGACGTGAGGATAACTCGTATGGTGTGATCGAGCTCGAGCAGTGGAATAAGCAGTAATTTTTCACTATGCCTATTATTCCTTTTTTAGATCAGCTGACACTTCCGTTACTCCTCGGGTGCATCTGGGGTGTGGCGTCGTGGGGTTGGCCAGTGGCGTCCATTATTTTGATGCCACTCTTTTTCCCGCTATACCTCGTGAAGTTTTCGATTCATGGAGTACCGTTTACGATCGCGGAGTGGTTTATCTATGTATCGTTTGTGACGCATTTTTTGAAAGGGCTATACCTCGCGAGAAAGCACCGAGAGTATATGTTTTCTCAGTTCATAGCCTATGTTCGAAGGCGATTTGGAAAGCGCGCGCATCAAGAGTCTCCGCATGAGCTTCACGCATATTCGCTCTGGATTCCGATTACACTGATGGTGGTCTCGATTCTACTTTCGCTGTTTGTGGTACCGACGGCGGTGGATCGGAAAGAGGTTTTTGGTATTCTGAAGGGTTGGTTTATCGCCCCGATCATGTATTTTTACCTCATTATTCACGTCCTTCCTGGACTCAAGAGTATTCGACGATGCCTCGAGTGGTACACAATTTCTGCGGTTCTCCTGAGTATCTGGGGGATCGCTCAGTGGGTTTCTCATGCGACGGTGACGCCTGATGGGCGCGTCTCTGGACCGTTTGCCTCGGCAAATTATCTCGCACTCTATATCATGCCTGCCGTGATTTTTGTGGCTATTCGAGTCTGGCACATGTTCTTTGTGCCGAAGGAGTACAACGGGGTTGTTGGGCTTTTTATGAAGGTGTTTCATGCGGAGGAGAAGATCTCGTACTTGGCGCTCTCGCGGTATCTTCTCGCTGGTGGAGTGATCCTTTTTGCACTCTATCTTACTCGATCATTCGGCGCGTTTCTGGGCTTGTCCGTCGCACTCATTACCTACGCGATCTATCACTGGTTCTTTTCGTACTGGCGAATGGATCGAAAAACGGCACTGTTGCGGCTCGTGCTTTTTGGCTTAGGAATTGTCTTTATCGCGGGTGTGTTTTTTGTGACAGGGGATCCTGGCAAGTTCAAGCAGATGTTTAATTTCAAGGGGCAGTCGTCTTCGTCGGTGCGTGTGGAGGTCTGGACGGTGGCGAGAGAGCTCATCGAAGAGAATCCTGTTTTCGGCATTGGTTCGGGCCGATTTGAGGATGTATACGCGAAACGTGCTCCAGAGATTCTTGGAAAGGTTCCCTATGAACCCAACATGCTCCATCCTCACAATGTCTTCTTGATGTTCTGGGTTTCTGCTGGGATCTTGGGACTGGTCTCTTTTTTGTGGCTCATTATTCTGCTTTTCCATACGGTCTTCTGGCTCGACAAGCACGACGGCCGCAAGCGGCTTGCCGTGATCTGTGGGGCGATGCTCCTGGGTATTCTCGTGCATGGTCTTGTCGATACGCCGATCTGGAAAAATGACCTCGCGCTGCAGTTTTGGATGATTGCTGGTATCATTGCCCGACTTCGCTATGAGTAATTCTATGACATTTCAGGGAGTGGTCGAGAAGGGGATAGGGCTGGGCAAAAAGCTTGGATTCCCTACCTTCAACTTGCACGTTGAGCCTTTGCCGGAGCTTGCGCATGGAGTCTATGCCGTACGTGCTCGACTGGGCGATGCGAGTCATGGGACTGGAGAGGTTTGGCACGATGCGCTGATGCACTTCGGCCCGAAGCCTACGGTTTCTATGGAGAGTGTTTTTTGTGAGGTGTATTTTTTGAAATTTCCTGAAGGTCTCGAAATTCACGAACTGGAGGTTGAGGTGCTCGGCAAGCTACGAGACGTGATGAAATTTGATGGCCTTGATGCGCTTGTGGAACAGATGAAAGAGGATGAGCGAGTGGCGGTGGAAAACTATTTTAGGAAATGATTTTAAGCAGGTATTTTGACATACATTCAAAACATACTATTTTAAAAATCTATCCCCGGGGATAGATTCAGCTTTAAATTTGACACCGTTGTCTAAAGATTTTTAATGTAGGTTTTTGTACGTACAAACAAAGCCCCGAGGCATTTGTGCTCACGAGCAAATTCGCTATAATGCACCCATGTTTATCAAAGACCTTCTCCGACCCTTCTTTTCTCCGACGAATCCGCTCCTGCTTTTTTACCATAAGATGATGGCGGTGGTGGCGGCGGTTTGGTATGGATTTCCGGCCAAGAAACTCAAGGTGATTGGGGTCACCGGGACCAATGGAAAGACCACGGTCGTGAACTTGATTGCCAAGATTCTGATGGAGAATGGCTCAAAGGTGGGTATGGCCTCGACGGTGAATTTTCAGTTGGGAGGTACAAACTGGATGAATACGACGAAGATGTCGACGCAGAGTGCTTTTTTTATTCAACGTTTTTTGCGAGATATGGTGCGGGCGGGTTGTGACTATGCGGTGCTCGAGGTGACGTCTCATGCGCTGACACAGTCGCGTGTGTGGGGGATCGATTTCGACGTGGCGGTCTTGACGAATGTGACGGGGGATCATCTTGAGTATCATGGCGGATTCGAGAACTACCTTCATGCGAAGGGTCTGCTTTTCCAGAATCTCATCTCTTCCGGAAGAAAGGTGCATGTTTCCAAGGTCACCGTCTTGAATCGAGATGATACGAATTTTGACTTCTTTGACCAGTTTCTCGCCGATACCAAACTCACCTACGGCTTGAGCCAGGGCACGTGTACGGCAAAACAGATCCAGATGTCGCCGGAGGGAACGAAGGTTTTTTTACAGATTCCTAATGAAAAGATCGAAGTGAATATTCGGCTGCCTGGTTTGGCGAATGTGTACAATGTTTTGGCCGCGGCGTGTGTGGCGCTTAATGAGCGGGTTCCGATGAAGGTGCTGCAGCGAGTTTTGGGTAAGATCGATCCGGTTCCGGGACGGTATGAGCTCGTGAATGAGGGTCAGCCGTTTCATGTGGTGGTGGACTATGCTCATAATATTGATGCGATCTCGAATATTCTCAAGATGTATCGAGATATCTTGGCGTCGAGCGGGAAGGGGAGGTTGATCGTGGTTTTTGGGGCGACGGGTGGTGGACGAGATCAGGCAAAGCGCCCGGTGATGGGAGGGCTTCTCGATGAGTATGCGGATACGGTGATCCTCACGGATGATGATCCCTATGATGAAGATGAGTGGCGTATTCTCTCGATGGTGAGTGAAGGCGTGAAGCGTCAAGAGGGCGACGCTGTGAAGAAGTTTTGGAAAATTCCTCAGCGACGTGAGGCGATGCGTCTCGCGTTCTCGCTGGCTCGCGACCATGACATCGTACTTATCGCTGGTAAGGGTGCGGAACCTATTCAGATGGTCTATGGTGAGCGACGTGCGTGGGATGATCGCGTGGTGGCTCGTGAACTTTTGACGGCGCCTACCGAGGTGGTCCTGTAGTATTTTGTTCTGTTTTCTCGTTTTTTATGGATGGATTTTTGCTTGTCGATAAGCCACCGGTTTCCACCTCTTTCAATGTCGTCTCGCTCTGCCGAAAGGTTTTTCAGATGACGAAGGTTGGGCATAGCGGAACGCTGGATCCATTTGCAACGGGGCTGCTCATGGTGGCGCTTGGTGAAGGCCTCAAACTTCTTGAGTACCTTCCGTCTCAGCCCAAGGAGTATGTGGGCACGGCGGTGCTGGGCGCGAGCTCTGCTACCTATGACTGCGATGGGGTGATTTCGGTGACGATTCCACCGGATGAGTCGCTCGATTCTTTGAGTAAAAAGGTCGATCTATCCTTCATCAATACATTGATACAAGAAAATTTCCTTGGGTCGATTTCGCAGGTTCCACCCGACCATTCTGCCGTGAAGGTTCGAGGCATTCCGGCGTACATTCGGGCTCGTCGAGGTGAAGAGCTTTTGATTGCTCCTCGACAAGTGCAGATTGACCTTTTTGAGGTTACGAAGTTCGAGTACCCCTTTCTTTCGTTCCGGGTGCAGGTGAGTTCAGGGACGTATATTCGGAGTTTGCTCCATGATCTGGGTATTTTACTGGGCACGGGGGCGTACCTTGACTCGCTTCGACGAACGCGGATTGCGCAGTTTTCGGTTGAGGATGCGGTGAGCGTTCCACGGCTGGAGAGTTCTATAGGGAAAAGAGGTGAGGTGGGAGTTTTGCCACTTGAGCAGGTCGTGCAGCATTTGCCGCGGCGTGATCTGACCGAGGCTGAATACTTGCCACTCTCGAATGGACTCTTCATCGATGCGCTTTCTGCAGATCACGCCGCGCTTGAAACTTCTCATCGCGTATTAGCCGCCTTTCTGGGCAACCGTCTTGTTGGAGTGCTTGAGTTTGCGATGCCGGGCAAGCTAAAATTCCGCAAGAAGCTGCATGTCGATCTCGCATAACGTATTGTCCCTATGTATTCCTTGAGCACATTGAGCCCACTCTATCTTTTGGCCGGTATGTCGGCCTTTGTCTTTACGTTTGTACTCGTTCTGTTGGCACTCTGGCTCTTTCCTCGACTCGGTCTCATGGATCGACCGCAGCGGTACGCCCTCAAGCGAGACGCGATCCCATACTATGGTGGCCTCACCATGTTTCTTGCCTTTCTGATGAGCGTTATCCTATTTGTACCTTTTACGGTGCAGCTCCTGGGGGTTCTCATCGGACTCGCACTGATCGTCGGCGTGAGTTTTCTGGATGATATGTTCCAGGTTCGGCCCATTTTTCGACTTGCGGTTCAGTCGGTCGCGGCGATCGTCATTTCGCTCTTTGGTGTAGGGATACGATCGATTACCAACCCGCTCGGAGGTATCCTCGCGCTTGATCACTTCCAGGTGAGCCTTTTTGGGCATACCGTTCTCCTTCTTGGCCTTCTCTTCACGATTCTCTGGATCGTCTTTGTGGTGAATAGTATGAACTTTTTTGATGGTGTTCCGGGGCTCCTGAGTGGCATTTCGTTCATTGCGGCGATCGTGCTCTTTCTCCTGAGTTTGCGCGTAGGACATGTGGTGGATCAGCGACAGCTCATTTATTTGAGCATTATTCTGGCAGGCTGTTGCGCAGCCTTTATGTTTTTTGACTTTCCGACGCCGAAGATTCTCATGGGTGACTCGGGAAGTATGTTTCTCGGATTTCTCCTCGCCATCTCAGCTATCTTTGCGGGTGGAAAGGTGGCGACGCTCCTCATCGTCCTCGGCATCCCGCTTCTGGATGCGATCTGGTCGATCATTCGACGTCTTCTCCACGGCAAATCGCCATTTAGTGGAGACCTGAACCATCTTCACCATCGGTTGCTCCGTGCCGGCTTCTCCGAACGAGAGGTCCTCGTGACGATGTACGGCATTTCTGGACTTTTTGGCTTGGCAACCCTCTTCCTAAGTTCGTACCAAAAGATGTTGGCTCTTGGCGCCATCGTCTTTTCTATGCTTCTTCTCAGTCTTCTGCTATTTTGGCGCATGCGAACAAAGCACCGTGTGTAACCTGCATTTTTATGGATCTCGTCGCGGATATTAAACAACGGCTCAGTATTGAAGACCTCGTCGGACAGTACGTGGAGCTTCGTCGTTCTGGTCGAAACTTCAAGGCGCTCTGCCCATTTCACAGCGAAAAAACACCAAGCTTTTATATAAGTGTTGAGAAGCAGATCGCATTCTGTTTTGGCTGCCAGCGCGGCGGCGATGTGTTTCAGTTTCTTCAAGAGGTTGAAGGAGTTGGATTTTCCGATGCGATCAAACAGCTCTCGGAAAAAGTGGGCCTCGACATGTCGCAGTACCGTCAAGTACATGCAGAACCCTCGGCATCAAAGGACGAAAAAAAACAGTACCACGACGTTCATGATCTTGCCGTGAAGTACTTCAGAACGGCACTCTGGGAGACTGATGATGGTCGAAAGGTGCTTGAGTATGTTCGAGGTCGTGGGCTCACGGATGCCACTATAAAAGAGTGGAACATAGGTTTCACCCCGGAAGAAAACGACGGATTTCTCCGGTATGCCTCTCAGCAAAAGATCGATCGAACCACACTCATCAAATCGGGTCTCGTGATCTCCAAAGATCTCGACGCACAACATGTCTACGATCGTTTCCGTATGCGCCTCATGTTTCCGATCCAGGACTTTCAGGGTCGCGTGGTCGCTTTCGGTGGGCGTGCCTTGAAAAAGGGCATGGAGCCAAAGTATCTTAACTCTCCAGAAACAGCCTCATATAAAAAAAGTGAGGTACTCTTTGGTTTGAGTCAGGCCAAGCAGGCGATTCGACACCAGAAGCGGGTGATCTTGGTTGAGGGATACTTCGATGTGATCGCGTGTCATCAGGCCGAGATTAAGGAGGTGGTGGCCACGTCTGGTACGGCCATGACGGCTGACCATGCTCGCATTCTCAAGCGAATCACGGATACGTTTTATCTTTGTTTTGATAACGACGGTGCTGGATGGGAGGCGACGAAGCGTGCCTTTATGGTGCTGCAAGCGGTTGAGGGGAGTGTTCGTGTGATTAAAGTTCCCGAGGGAAAAGATCCGGCCGAGTGCCTTACGCACTCTAAAGAAATTTTTCTTCAGGCTATTGATCAGGCAAAACCCTTCTTTGAAGTGTACCTCGAAAAGGAAATTACCAAGGAGACGCTCACATCCGAGCGTATTGCGCACATTCTCTCCGAGTCGCTCATGTACATTCGCGCCATTCACAATAAAGTGCTCCAGGATATGACCATCCGTGCTTTGGCGAGCAAGCTTGGCGTGAAGGAGGTTGTTATCTACGATGAACTTAAGCGTCTCGCTGCGACGCAGAAGTTCCGAAGTTTACCGAAGGCTGAAGTTGCGGCTGTGGCAGACTCAACCTTGCAGTTGCGACCATGTAAGCCACATGAACTGCTTATGGTTTTTATTCTCAATGCGCCCGAACGGTCTGCGGATATTCTGAGCAAGGTACATGAGCAGGATTTTTTTGGAGAAACCCAGATTCTCTACAGGCGCGTCATGGAGGTGCTCGAACTCGTCCAGCCGCTCACTCTGGAAAATCTTTCTCGGGGGCTTGATGATGCTATGCGAGCGAAACTAGAGTACTATGCATTGTACGGAGAGGCGACCTATGCCGCGCTACCCATTGAAATATTTGAAAAAGATGTTTTAACCGCTCTTGACAAGGTCATCCAAAATCGTAAAAATGTCCAGTTAGAAGCTTTGAAGCGAGTTATTCATAATTTTCAGAGTGAGGGGAAACAGTCCGAGATGCTCGGCGCCCTAGAACAGCTTCGAGAGAAGCTTCAACATTAACAATTTTTATTCCTTTTCCCTCATCCGAAATGGCATCACGAACCAGAAAATTTATTGTTCATCCTACGGATGACCGCCTGGCCCAGTTTTCTCCTGAAGTTCAGGAGGTGGTCAAGAAAGGTCGACAGCAGGGATTTGTCACCCAGCAGGAGCTTATGAAGGCTCTGCCAAAAGCTGAGGAGGATCTCATGCTCTTGGATGAAATTTACTCACTCTTTCTCGATCTCGGTATTGAGGTGATGGATCCGAAAGAGTCCGACTCACTTATCTGGAAGAAAGATGATGAGGCGAAAGAGGTAGAGGCTGCACTCAAGAGCGTTGAATCTGCCCCAAAAAAACAGAAGGTTCAGCAGACAGATATGAAGGAAATTGCGAACGACTCAATTCGTTTGTATTTATGTGAGATTGGTAAGGTTCAACTCCTCACGGCGAAAGAAGAAATTGATCTCGCAAAGCGTATCCGAAAAGGGGATCAAACGGCTAAAACTCGACTTGCTGAGGCGAATCTTCGTCTCGTGGTTTCGATCGCAAAGAAATACATCGGTCGTGGACTCTCTTTCTTGGATCTTATCCAGGAGGGAAATATTGGTCTCTTCCGAGCCGTGGAAAAATTTGATCCAGATCGAGGTTTTAAGTTCTCAACCTATGCAACCTGGTGGATTCGTCAGGCGATCACTCGTGCGATTGCCGATCAGGCTCGTACCATTCGTATTCCAGTTCACATGGTTGAGACGATCAATAAACTTACGCACGCACAGCGACGTCTCGTTCAGGAACTTGGGCGTGAGCCGCTCGTAGAAGAGCTTGCTGCTGAAATGGATATGGATGTAAAGAAGGTTCGACATATTCTCAAGATTTCTCAGGATATCGTTTCTCTCGAGGCGCCTGTGGGTACCGAGGAGGATAGCAAGCTTGGTGACTTTATCGAAGATGACGACGCTTTAAGCCCAGCAGAAGCCACAAATCGACAGCTTCTCAAGGAAAATATTCGAGAAATGCTTCAGTACCTCACCCCGCGTGAGCGAAAGATTATCGAGATGCGTTTTGGGTTGATCGATGGAGTTGGACATACGCTCGAGGAGGTTGGAAAGGAGTTCAACGTTACTCGTGAGCGTATTCGTCAGATCGAAGCAAAGGTTCTCCAGAAGCTCAAGGAGCATCCAACGAGTATTCGAATTCGACCGTAATTTTTCTATTTATTCTTTTTTATTTTTACCGACATGACGAAAGTACCTAAAAAATCTATGAAGTCTTCTGGCGCTTCTGTGCAGGAAGAGGTCCTCGAAATTAAAACGTTTATTCTTACGAAGGATGGCTTCGATAAGCTCGTGAGCGAGCTAGACTATCTCCGAAACGTAAAGCGACGAGAGGTTGCTGATCGAATCCGTGAGGCTATTTCTTACGGTGATCTTTCAGAAAACTCTGAGTACGAGGATGCGAAGAATGAGCAGGCTTTCGTTGAGGGTCGAATTATGGAGCTCGAAGAAAAGGTGAAGTACGTTCAGATTATTGATGATAATCAGAAGAAAACAGCTTCTGTTCAGTTGGGTGGTACGGTTGTCGTGAAGCTGTGTGGTCCAAAGGCTGACGAGACAAAAATGTCCTTCACGATCGTGGGGTCTACCGAGGCTGATCCACTCAAGGGGCGAATTTCGAATGTTTCTCCAGTCGGTATGGCGCTTCTTGATCACCGAGCTGGTGAGAAGATCGACGTTCCAACGCCATCTGGCATCATTCAGTACGAAATTTTAAAGGTCGATTAATCCACCTATGACTTTTCGTTCTCTTATCCGCCTTGGGAGTAGGTGCCTTGTCTTTGTGCTCTTTTTGGGCGCGGTCACGTTCTTCGTCCTTGTGGCGTATGGATACCGGTACGACCGCCAGGATAATCGTCTCGAGCCCACAGGTATTATTGCGGTCGATGGAAATTATCGAGAGGTGCAGGTGCAGATCGACGGAAAAGTCGTCGCGCGAAATCTTCCGGTAACGATCTCGGGGGTTCGGGAAGGGTTTCATCGTCTTGCGGTAGTTCGTGAGGGCTTCTTGCTTTGGTCCAAGGATGTTCAGGTCACCAACGGTATCGTGACCTCGGTGCCTTTTGTGATTCTTCTTCCTACCTCGATTACGACTGCGGAGAAGCCTATTCTTTCTACGGCTGGCCTTTTTTCTTCGCCGGTTGAGCTCGTGGGCGCTTCGGACGAGGGGCTTCTTTTTAAGACGGCTACGGATGTATATAGCTATGTGGATCTTTTGACGAAGAAGAAGACAGCCCTTCTCTTACCAAAAAATACCGAAAATCCAGTTTTTGATCTTGTATCAAAACGTGCTTATGGATTTCATGGCTCACTTGTGCGTACTCTGAGACTCGATGTAGGTGCTAAAAAAATCACTGTCAACGGCGAAGATCCTTTTGCCTACAGCAGAGATGGTCTCCAGTTCCTCCAGTTCTCGTCTGATTTCAAAGAGTTTCTCTTCTATCGTGGCGGAGAGATTGCAAGTATTCTCGTTGATGTGCCCCAGTCTGAGCGCCTCTTCACTCGTCTCGGCGAAACCGTAAAACGACTTTCTTGGTACTACGATACTCGACACTTTGTTCTTCAGGTCGCCAATAAGCTCGAGTTCTGTGACGACTCGTTTAGTAACTGCTATGTTTTGCGAGAACTCGCCGACACCGATAGCTATGCCGTGACCAAACAGGGAATTACCCTCTATGAGTCAAAACAACATCAGGTAACGGTTATTCCGTTGTTTAACGGTGGTGCTTTCCTGTCGTATATTTTTTCTGAGCAGGTGTCTCTCTAAAGGCAACTCGTTCTCTTGGGTAGATCTTTACGTACGTGTAGATGCTTTTTCCAAGTACATAGAGACCGGCAAGGGTGGTGATGTAGAGCACGAATCGTGCGCCAAGAAGAGGAAACCGTTCGTATCGGCCAAACATATTCAAAAGAAGAAATGTGACCACCCAGAAGATCT
>JAHFJT010000015.1 GCA_023245695.1 Candidatus Peregrinibacteria bacterium
CATATTTTCTCAGCACTACTCCGATGGGCGTGATCTACCCTTCTCATAATAGCTACTTGCTCTTTAGCTTTTTCCTTCCTCGACTTTTCGAGTTCACGCTCGGAATGGCGCTTGCATATGCGTACATGCGACGGAATGACGTTATTGAGAAGATGGTGAGTTTTGGCGGATTTTTGGCGGGTGTAGCGCTGAGCCTGCTTGGTTTTGGATTCGATATGTACCAGTGGGGATGGCCGTACTCTGACCTGACCGTGGCTATGGGTCTCTTTCTCGTGTTTTTAAATCTCGGCTCGTGGTTTGCTCATCTTGAGTGGACGAAGCGTATCATGACCTTCCTGAGCGACTCGTCGTATGAGAATTTCTTGATTCATCACTACTACTTAAACTACTTTTTGGCACCGCTCTTGCTTGTTCTTGGATGGCAACATGAGGGCTGGTTTTGGCTCTTCATGCTGCCATTTGCATTAGGTTCAATTCTGCTTGGATGGATTGCTCAGAAGATGGGAAGTTCAATTGGATAGACTGGCCTTGACAAAAAATACGTAAGCACCTAAACTATTAACTAGCTTATGTATTTTACCATGTCATCTTCACACCATGGATCGACAACCACTCATTGCTGAACTTGTAGAAAATATGGGTTTTCTCGGAAGACATATCTTTATGTCACATGCTGGTAAAGGCCTCAAAAAAGGCGCACCGACTCGTGCCCAGATCGGTATCATGCTGGTGGTGATGCACGCAGGTGCGTCAAGCGTCAAAGAGCTCGCGGGGAAGTTCTGTATGTCTTCAAGTGCTGTAACCCAACTTGTCGACGGTATGGTAAAAGAAAAACTCCTCAAGCGAGAAGAAGATGGTAAAGATCGACGCCGTATTGCCGTGTCACTCACTGAAAAAGGGAAGAAGGTTGTCCTTAAGGCAAAAAAAGAACGTCTTGCACACTTCACTACACTTCTCACTCCATTGAATGACACTGAGCTTAAGCAGCTCCACAACATTCAGCAAAAAATTCTTACTCATTTGTCATAATCTTTCGATACGTATGAAAAAGCAGGATATGAAACCAGGTACAGAACAGGCCATGAAGCCGAAGCAGCCAAGCATTTTTGGCATTCTTAAGCCATATAAACGACAGATCATCCTGCTCGTAATCCTTTCACTATCAATAAATCTCCTCACCCTTATCCTTCCAAAAATTATTTCCCATGGGATCGATGCGTATACCCATGGAACATTTGTATTTCAGACCGTAATCTGGCAATTTCTCGCGTTATCTGGAGGGATTTTCGTGTTTGCGTATCTCCAGAGCATTGTCCAAACGTATGCGTCAGAGCGTGTCGCGCGTGACCTTCGCTCGGAGCTCGCGGGAAAGATTTCCCAACAGAGTACGGCATATATCCAGCAGGTGACGGCAGGAAAGCTTCTCACAAATCTCACCTCAGATATCGACTCGATCAAGCTCTTTGTGGCGCAGGCCATTGTGTCACTTGTGGCTTCAGGATGTATTATTATCGGCGCAGCAATTATTCTTTTGACGATCAACTGGAAACTGGCCCTTGCTGTTCTCACGATCGTTCCGGTCATTGCAGCGACGTTCTTTTTGGTGCTCAAAAAGGTTCGACTTCTATTTGTGAAGTCGCGTGAAATTATAGACTGGCTCAATAAAGTTATTAATGAAAGCATTCTTGGATCGGCCCTCATTCGCGTGCTGCACTCGAAGCAGTGGGAACACAAAAAATTTGAGGCTGCAAATGCGAATGCGAGGGATTTGGGTATTCAGATTTTAAAATTATTTTCGGCGCTTATTCCGGTTGTCACCTTCTTGAGTGGATTTGCCACGATCCTTATTTTGGCTCTTGGTGGCCATTATGTGATCCTTGGAGACATGAGCTTTGGCGACTTTGCCGCGTTCAATAGCTATGTAGGTATTCTTATCTTCCCGATTTTTGTGATCGGCTTTATGAGCAATATTATCGCACAGGCGAGTGCGTCGTATGTACGTATCGATGCGGTTTTGAAGGCAGAGATTCGACCTGAGGTTGGAACGATTTCTGACGCCATTCGAGGTGATATTGCGCTCGACCATGTGACGGTTTCATATGGAGAAAAACCGGCGCTTAAGGATGTATCCTTTTCGATTCACGGTGGTACGAAGACGGCCATTATTGGTCCTACTGCTGCAGGAAAGAGCCAATTGCTCTATTTGCTCACGGCGCTTATCGAGCCGCAAGAGGGGACGGTGAGTTTCGATGGACGAGATATTCACGACTACGATAAGGCGGCGCTTCATCAGCAAGTTGGTTTCGTATTTCAGGATAGTATTATTTTCAATCTCTCGTTGCGAGAAAATATCGCGTTTAGCGATACGGTACAGGATGCGGATCTGAAAAAGGCGATCGCAACAGCGGAACTTCGAGACTTTATCGATACGCTTCCAAATGGCTTGAATACCATCGTTTCTGAGCGTGGAGCAAGTCTCTCTGGCGGACAAAAACAGCGAATTATGCTCGCACGCGCCCTCACGCTTAATCCAAAAGTTCTCCTTCTCGATGACTTCACCGCACGTGTGGATACAAATACGGAGAAAAAAATTCTTGATAATGTCGCAAAAAATTATCCGGGAATTACACTCATTTCAGTTACTCAGAAGATCGCTTCTGTGGAGCATTACGATCAGATTATTCTCCTTATGGAGGGTGAAATTATCGCTCAGGGAAGGCATAAACATCTCCTGAATACTTGCCCAGAATATGTTCAGATCTACGAGTCACAACGAAGTACCAACCATTAATATACCTACGCACTTATACCGAAACTATGAATTACGCACTTACTAAACCAGGACAGGAGTCACGAAAAACGAGCGTTCTTCCAGCACTCAAAAAACTCGCATCGTTGATGATCGATGACAAGGGAAAACTTATCCTCGCGTTTATTGCGATTATCATCAACTCGGCACTGAATTTAACCGCGCCTATTCTTATCGGGCATGCGGTCGATACCTATCTGGTCACCAAACAATACGATGGGGTTCTCAAGTACTCTGGCTTACTGCTGCTGATTTACCTAGGTGCACTCGTGATGAGTTACCTCCAGACCAAACTCATGGGAATGGTGGGTCAGCGCATGCTTTTCAATTTGCGTCATGCGATTTTTACAAAACTCCAGCAACTTCCGGTCGCGTTTTTTAATCAAAATAAGATTGGTGATCTTATCTCTCGAATCAATAATGATACTGATAAGCTCAACCAGTTTTTCTCGCAGTCTTTAATGCAGTTTGTAGGAAGTATTTTTATTATGGTTGGTTCGGGTATTTCTATTCTCTTGATTCGTCCACGTTTGGCGCTCGCTGCGCTCGCGCCCGCCCTCGGCCTCCTCATATTCACACGTGTGATTTCGCCCTGGGTGAAGCGGAAAAATGCCCTCAACCTTCAGAGCGTCGGTGGCATGAGTGCAGAGATCCAGGAAAGTCTCAACAACTTCAGAGTTATCGTCGCCTTCAATCGACGAGATTACTTCCGAAATAAATTTAACGAGGCGAACGACGTGCAGTATGCCACGGCAATAAAATCTGGCATTGCGAATAACATTTTCACGCCGGTCTACGGTCTGTGCTCAAACATCGCGCAGCTCATCGTGCTGGCCTATGGTATTAACCTTATTATGATAGGGGATTTCACGTTGGGACTTCTTATCAGCTTCCTGACGTACATGACACGTTTTTATGATCCGCTTCGACAGTTGGCTTCTCTCTGGGCAAATTTCCAGGTGGCGCTCGCGGGTTGGGATCGCATTTCGGACATTCTTGCGTTGGAGTCTGATCTCGTGGTGGTTCGTCCTGGACCTTGGGCAGAGAAGCCGGAATCTACTTCTTCATCGGTGATGTCTTTCGTGAATGTCTCGTTTCATTATCCCGATGGCAAAGATGTTTTGAAACATATCACCTTCAATCTCGAGCCAGGAAAAACGTATGCGCTCGTAGGTCCAACGGGTGGTGGCAAGACGACGACGGCTTCACTCATGGCGCGTTTGTACGATCCAACGGATGGCATGGTGATGCTCCACGGCCGAGATATTCGCGGATATCGATCCGAGGAGCGTGCGCAGAAGATTGGGTTTATTCTCCAAGAGCCGTTCTTATTTACAGGAACAGTGCGAGACAATATCATTTATGGAAATCCTGCCTACCGAGAGCACTCTACCGAGCAACTCGCTGCGGTTTTGAAAGAGTCGGGCCTTGAGATACTCCTGGCTCGATTTGAAAAGGGTCTCGACACGCCGGTTCTTGCGAGTGGTGATACCATCAGTCTTGGCCAGAAACAGCTTATTGCCTTCATCCGTGCGGTATTGCGAAAGCCTGATATCTTGATTCTCGATGAGGCGACGGCGAATATCGATACGGTGACGGAGCAGCTCTTGGAAGAAATTTTGAAGCAGTTGCCGAAGACGACCACGCGGGTGATTATTGCGCATCGTTTAAACACGATCGAAAATGCGGATGAAATCTTCTTCATCAATTCGGGAGAGGTGACGCTTGCGGGTTCAATGGAGCACGCGGTCGATATGCTCTTGCACGGAAAGCGAGAGAGCTAAGCGCGCTGCGGCACTGCCCTGCGCAAGTCTACACCACCTCAATAATCGCCGTCTTCAAATACCGACCTTCGGTGAAGGCGAGGAGTTCCGCGTGATCAGCCGGTTGGGTAATCCATTTGAGAATTTTGGTTTGCTTTCCAGCTCGGCCTGCGGCGATCCGAAGAATATCTCGGAACTCTTCTTGCGAGATACGACCGGAACATGAGCTCGTGATGAGCACGCCGCCCTTTTCCAGGTGCGTGAAGCAGTGCTGGTTGAGCATGAGGTAGGCTTTGGAGGCGTTCTGGACGTGAGCCTCGGTCTTCGCGAGGGCTGGTGGATCACACACAATCACATCGTAGGGGCCATGTGGGAGCTGCGTGCGTCCGACGATGTCGAAGATGTCGTGATCTTCGAAGGCGTACTTCGGGTCGTTTGGATCGAGTTTATTGAGGGTGAAGTTATTTTTCGCCTGTTCGAGAGCGGGTTTCGAGATGTCGATACTCGTGACCTGTGTGGCGCCGTTTTTTGCGACATAGACACTGTAGGCGCCGGTGTATGAAAAAAGATTGAGCACGCGTTTATTTGCTGAGAGCGCTCCCACTTCTGCTCGCGCGTCACGTTGATCCAGGAAGAATCCAGTCTTCTGGCCATGGAGGGTATCAGCGTAGAAGTTAATACCGTTTTCCTGGAAGGTCACCGGTCCGGTAATATCTCCATGGTGTACCGTTATCGGCATGTCACTGAGACCTTCTTGTTTGCGAACTTCGATGTCGGATCGTTCGACGATAGCTCGTGGCGTGAAAGTCGTTTTGAGAGCTTCAATGACCTCCGTACGGAATCGCTCCATGCCCGCAGTGTGCAGCTGGAAGACAAAGGTACTACCATACCGATCGATGATGAGCCCGGGAAGTGAGTCGGTTTCTGCGTGGACGAGACGGTAGCCGTTGGTGTGCGGCGGAAGATGTTTCTGTTTCCATACATCGAGTTCCGCGAAGCGTTTTTCAAAAAATGCCTGATCGATGGTTGTGGTTGTGTCTCGTGTGATGAGGCGTACTCGAATGTTCGTCAGGGGATTGTAGGTACCAATGCCGAGCTCTCTGCCATCGGATGCGAGGAGCATGACGAGGGATCCGGGAATAAGATCGGGAGCGGGAGTGGAGACGGGAACTACACTCGCCTTTGGCTCGCGTATCCCTTTAGAAAAAACCCACGGATGACCACCGAGAATCGGAACTTCTTTGCGCGGGAGGAGGGTAACGGTAGGGTAAGTGTTCATGGCGGTCTTATAGCACACTATGAACTTGGCTTCAAGTAGCTATTTTCTTCTTGCAACTTTTCTCAATATATAGTACTATTAAATATATTATAAATAATATTATGAATAATACTCTTACAGCACAAGAACTAAAAACAAAAGGGGCTACTATTCTCCAAAAACGCCTTAAAAAAGCTGATGAACTCGTTATTACCGTCAGAGGAAAAGAAAGCTATGTCGTCCTGTCTATGAAGCAATATGAGTATTTGCGACAGTGCGAATTGGAACAGGCGCTCGCTGAATCGCAAGAAGACCTCAAGCATGGCCGCTATACCGATATGAGTGTAAAAAAACATATAAAGCTGCTTAAAAATGTATAAATTGCGTTTTACGGAAAGCTACCAGAAGCGTGCAAAGAAATTTTTTCAAAAGCATCGTGATCTGATGACGCAGTACGAGAAAGTGCTTCAAATTTTATGCATCAATCCTCGGCACCCCTCACTCAGGCTTCACAAGCTATCGGGTAGCATGGATGGCTTTTCGAGCGTTTCAATCAATCTTTCCTACCGATTAATTCTATATTTTATCGTAAAAGACGATATCATCGTGCCGATTAATATCGGGTCGCATGATGAGGTGTACTGAGGGTCTATTTTTGAAGATCACCTGAGCGTATCATTCCGCTATTTCCCAATACTGTAGCCTGAATAGCGATTTCTCTTAAAGCTTTTTGAAATGGCAGGACGACTCTTTTCTTGAAAGAAAGTTTCCGAGGATTCTCGGAAACTGGCTTTACAAAGGCCATACCTTCCAAGACTCCGATAGCGCCGCCATCCGTGTTTGGATTTTCGCCAATCATCCACGTGCTCGCAGGATCAAATTTGAATGTATCACATGCCTCTAAAAATCCTTGCCGCTGGGGTTTCGGATATCTTCCTTCGTACGATCCGATTCCCATCTCGTGAAGCGGCCTCGGGCGTTCGCTTCCTTTGCAATTTGAGTAGATGCCAATCTCAAGACCCTGCGTCAATAAACGCTCAAGATGTTCGAGATTTTTTGGAAGTATTGGGCCATATGCAGGAGCGATGCACGCGTCAATATCCACCAAGATATGGTTAATTCTTTTTTTGGTAAGCGCACGAAGGGCGTCGACGTCGAAGTGGGAAAATTCATCGAGATAGGCGTCAGCTTTTCGAGTGTGTCCACTGAGTACACGAAAAAAATGTCCAACCTTTTCTGTGGAGAGACCCTCGCGATCATGCTTTGCTTCTATGAGGGTGTTATTAGACATAGAAAAAGAGGAAACGGGCGGCTGCACACCCAAGGTGCTTACCTGCTGGCTCGCCTTCGGTGCAAACTGGTCGGGGTGCTGGGACTTGAACCCAGGGCCTCATGGTCCCAAACCATGCGCGCTAGCCAACTGCGCCACACCCCGATAACTGGCTTACTGAATTGATTGCGGCGAAACTATAGCATTGGGGGGAAAGAAACGTCAACTCTCGTCGCCAATGGGCTGGCATATGCTATACTTTGACCATGAAAAAGCTGTTTTCGCAAATCCAGGGGAAGCCGGTGTTTAGCCGGGATACGCGAGCGCCGGTGGCGCGAGCGTTTGATCTTATTCTGGATCCCGCCAATGGCACCCTCGTAGCTTTGTCGGTCCATCCTTCGGCCGCGAATGTCGTGGGCATGAGGGATATTCTCAGTTGGTATCCCGAGATCGTCATGCGGGACACCGACAGCATTGTCGAACCGAGCGAAGTGATACGCATTCAGGAGGTCCTGAATCATCAGTACGCCCCTCTTATGGGTAATTTGGTGGTCACCGAGTCGGGCACCGTCCTGGGCCGCGTGTACGATTACCTCTTCGACCTCGATGCGGGAATTATGTTGAAGTTTATGGTGGCCAAGACTTTCCTAGGACTTATCAATTTCGGAGAGCGCATATTTTCCGCCAAAGACATTATTCGCATGGAACCCGATCGCATCATCGTGAAAGACGACATGACGGTTCTTGAGGTGCAGCCGGAAATGCTGGGGGCGTAGAAGGAGGTGGTTTTGCGTGTGGCGCGGACATTGTATTGCACATCGATATACAAAGTGTGCTGGGTTTTGTGTATTGAAAAAGTGCCTTAGAGCGTTGTATATCGAATTGCTACTATATCCGATAGCTATTTGCATGCAGATCGATAGACAATCGTTTTTGGATGTTTTTGGAGATGGTACTCAGTGTGGAGAATGTATTGCGAATCGTCAGCACCGCTTGCAAATCGCAAGCATGGTCACAAAAAAACCGCCCCAGATTGGAGCGGTTATATTTTTTAAAAGGGAAATGGGAGCGGGCGACTATGCCGGCTGTGAAATACCACCCAGGACCGTGTTGACGATCGCGTAGGAAGCGAAGATGATCACGAGACCGATGATACAGTAGATGATGATCGTTTTTCCTTTCTTTGCGCCGTCTTCTTCACCAGCTGAGGTGATATACAGAAAGCCTCCGTAAATAATCAAAACGACACAGAGGATACCAAGGAAGGTGAGTGCGAAGCGAAGAATCTTCGTAATGAAGGCTCGTGCGTCTGTTTCTCCACCGATAATATTGTCTTCTGGATTTGTAACGGCGATACCGCTGCCGCTGACCGCTGGCGCAGTTGTTGTAGCCTGAGCAAATGCGAGAGGGGAAAAGCTCATAAATGTGAGCGCGAGAACTGTGATAATTGAAACGGTGAGTGCCTGTTTCAATGTTTTAGAATTCATCATGAAAGTAAGGGGGTTAGTACTTGTGCGTATTGTAGCGTAGTTTTTGCGTTGGGAAAAGTTTTATTGTTTTCTTATCGTGTTCCATCCTTGCTGACGACTTGAACTTCCTCATGCAGATCGATATTTTTCTTTTCTTTGATGGTTTTTTTGATGAGAGCGATCATGTCGAGGACGTCTTGCTGGGTTGCTCCTCCGATATTTTGCAAAAAATTTCCATGGATGTTTGAAACTTCGATACCACCGATGCGCGTACCCTTCAGGCCGCACTCGTCGATGAGTTTTCCGGCGGAGTAGGCGGTGTTCGTGATGGGGTCGATCTCATTTTTAAAGGCGCAACCTGCGCTGTGCCCTTTTGGCTGAGTCGCGTGACGCTGCGAGAGCGTGTGCTGCATGAGGATGCGCTGCTCTTCTGCGGGAAGTTTTTTCTCAAAATGAAAGGTCGCGGATAAAACAATGAGATGCGGCTTATCTTTCAAAGTCGAGTGACGATACCCAAGTTCGAGATCGGCGTTACTATACTCGACAATTTTCTGCTGCTTGAGGTCAAAAATCGTCGCCGCACTGAGAAAATCTTTGATCTCTTTTCCGCCAGCGCCCGCATTTCCACGAACAGCACCCCCAACGGTTCCTGGAAGCCCAATCCATACCTCCATTCCTGAGAGATCGTGTTTTGCAGCCGCCTGAATAACCTGCGAGAGAAGAGCGCCTGCCTCTGCGGTGATCGAGTTTCCATTGGCGGTAGCCGTCGCCGTGACGGTAATCGCTTTGAACTGCGGTCGAATGACGATTCCGCGAAAGCCTTTATCACTAAAAAGTGTATTTGAACCACCCCCGAGAATGTAGTACGGGATGTTTTTTTTGACGGCTTCGGTGACGAGCGCCTCGAGCTGCTCTGGTGTCCTTGGTTCGGCATACAAGTCGGCCGGTCCACCAATCTGGAAGCTGGTGAATGGCGCGAGTGGGATGTTTTTTTGGATCAGGCCGGGATAGATTTCGTCGAGAGTTGTCATTGGTGGCATTGTACCATACTTCATTTCAGCTTTGAATTTGACAAATTATCCCCATACAGTAAGCTCTGAACCTCGGTTTTATTTTACAATTTTTATTATGGCAGAACGACAGGGTTCGGAACTCATTATTGGTGGCGAAGGTGATGATCGACTCTATCACATTGGGTTTGGTCGAAGAGAAAAGGTACCAAATAATATGATTCTGGTCGGTGATCCGAATCGTGTCGACACCGTGACGGAGTTTTTTGATAATGGAAAAGTTGAGGGCGCTGTGGCGCATCGAGAATTTGTGACGAAGTGGGGACGCTACAAAGGTATGCCGGTGGCTGCCATGGGTACTGGAATTGGAACGGACAATACAGAAATTGCGATTATGGAGCGAATGGCCGCCGATGAGTGGAATCCCGATACGCAATCATGGGGTTCATCCGTGAAGCGTACGATGATTCGCGTCGGTACGTCTGGTTCTCCTCAGAAAAATATTCCGCTTGGAAGTCTCGCAATCGCCGAGCATGCTATTGGACTCGATAATACTGGCTTGAACTACCTCCATCATCCTCGCGTGGAAGATTATGCAGATAAAGAGTTTGGCCCTTTTTATACTCCTGGAAATCGTCATGCGAAAGCCATTTTTGAGTCAGTACGGGCATTACTTGGGAATGCACTTTTTCAACCCTATGTCTCTACATTGACTCCCTATGTCGCTCAGACTATCCATGCACAGGCGCGTGCTCATGGCTTTCCTGATCATGAAGGAGCTGGTGTCTACTCTGGCATTACGACCTCAGCACCTGGATTTTTTGCACCGCAGGGGAGATCCATCGGACGACTTGGAAATATTGCGATACCGAATTTACAGGAGAAACTCGCGGAAATCTTAGTTCCTCGTTTTGCGGGTCATGGTCGCCCTCCGCTCCGCGCTCTCAATAATGAAATGGAGTCGAGTGTGCTCGGACGTCTCAATGGAGAGATCCTTGGGGATAACGTCGGCGCTGTTTGCTTGGTGATCGCGAATCGCCAGGAAGGTTCTTTTATTTCTGGTGAGGATATGCAAAAAGGTATTCGCAAAGCGATAAAAGTCGCTCTCGATACGCTTCACTCTCTCCAGTAATTCTCTTTGATTTTTCAGTGCCCTGTGGCACACTAACCGCGCTATGTTCAACGAAGCAGGGAAAAATTTGGCGCAGATGATGAAAGGTGGCGTGATTATGGACGTGACCAATGCTGAGCAAGCTGCGATCGCTGAGGCGGCTGGTGCGTGTGCGGTGATGGCCCTGGAACGTGTGCCGTCAGATATCCGTGCGCAGGGCGGGGTTGCCCGTATGAGTGCGCCTGAGATGATCCGTGGGATCCAGGAAGTGGCGTCGATTCCGGTGATGGCAAAAATCCGAATTGGACATACCGTGGAGGCGCGAATTCTTGAGTCGCTTGAAGTTGATTTTATCGATGAGAGTGAAGTTCTGACACCGGCTGATCCGTTTTCCCATGTGGATAAGCGGGATTTCAAGGTCCCTTTTGTGTGTGGAGCGACGAATCTCGGTGAGGCTCTTCGGCGAATTGCTGAGGGTGCGTCGATGATTCGCACGAAAGGCGAAGCGGGAACGGGGAATGTGATTGAGGCCGTTCGACATGTAAAAACCATGGCTCGTGAAATTGAGGCGTTGAAGTCGATGAGCGAAGAACAGCTTGCTGATGCGGCGAGCGAGATGCGTGTTGGCATTGAACTGGTGAAACAGGTTCGAGATTTGGGTCGACTTCCAGTCGTGAATTTTGCAGCGGGGGGTGTGGCGACACCAGCGGATGCGGCACTTTGCATGCAGCTCGGTTGCGATGGCGTGTTTGTAGGAAGCGGTATTTTCAAATCTGAGTATCCAGAAAAAGTTGCCCGTGCGATGGTCGAAGCGGTGATTCACTACAAAGATCCTGCGAAGTTAGCGGCGATTTCTGAGGGGCTCGGAGGCGCGATGCCTGGTCTCGAAATTTCGACGCTTGGTGTGCAGATGCAGCAGCGAGGGTGGTAATTTTTTAGGGTCATTTTTATGATTGGAGTTCTGGCACTACAGGGTGGATTTGCTGAGCATCTTGCGGTTTTGCGTGAGCTTGGTTTGGACGCGTGCGAAGTTCGAACGCGGGAGGAGCTGATGGACGAACGACTGCGGGGCCTCATCATTCCCGGTGGTGAGAGTACGGTGATGGCGAAGTTTATTGACGAATATAGTTTGCGTGATGTTATTTGTGCCCGGGCACAGATTCCGGATTTTCGTATTTATGGCACCTGTGCCGGTCTCATCCTTTTAGCCAAAGACGTGCCGAACCTTAAAGCACAACCACTTGGCTTGCTCGATGTGAGCGTGGAGCGAAATGCGTATGGAAGACAGCTGGATAGTTTTATTGCTGAACTTGAGATTGGCAAAGCGCACTTTATCCGTGCTCCAAAAATCACTCGTGTCGGTGAGGGTGTGGAGATTCTCGCTTCATATGACGGCTCGCCGGTCCTTGTCCGACAGGGGAATATCTGGGGGAGCACGTTCCATCCGGAGCTGGCTGGGGAATTGGCCATCCATAAGCTGATTTTCCGTCCCTAAGCGACAAAGCTGCTTCAAAGCTCCTATTGACTTTAGGAGGCTATTTTTCTAATCTACTCCCACACATGCCGCCCTAGCTCAACGGTAGAGCAACTGTTTTGTAAACAGTAGGTTATCGGTTCAAATCCGATGGGCGGCTCCAGTTGTTTTACAATTCGTGGGCAGATACCAGAGCGGTCAAATGGGGCAGACTGTAAATCTGCTGGCTAACGCCTACGGGGGTTCGAATCCCTCTCTGCCCACCAGTATACGCGAACGCAGTGAGTGTAGTTCCTGTTCCCGCATTTTTCTGCTACAGTGGGGGTGTTTATATCACCTCTTTCTTTTTTTATGAAAAAAAT
>JAHFJT010000133.1 GCA_023245695.1 Candidatus Peregrinibacteria bacterium
CGTCTATATACATTTACTGGCTGTTTAGAGAGGTTGCGCCGTATACTTGCCGCATGAAAATAGCTTTGGTTTACGATTTTTTGATGCGGTATGGGGGTGCGGAGCGAGTGCTCAAGGTTTTTAGCGAGATGTACCCGGAGGCGCCGATTTCTACGCTGATGTACGATGAGAAGACTATGGGGAAGCACTTTGCGCGCGAACGTGTGATCACCTCTTCTATGCAAAAATGGGCCCGATGGCCTGGACGACTGTACCGGTTTTTCTTTGCAGGTATGCCGCGGGCGATCGAGGAGTTCGATTTTACCGGGTATGATGTGGTGCTGAGTTCGAGCCACTCGTATGCGCATGGGATTCTTACGCCGCAAAAAACCAAGCACATTTCCTATTGCCACTCTCCTGCGCGGTACCTGTGGGACTACACACACCAGTACATGGATGACCATACGTATAGTGGCCTACGTGGTATGATGATCCGGCGGAAGATGAAGTACGTGCGAGAGTGGGATCGACTTGCGTCTGATCGGCCAGATTTTTACATTGCGAACTCGTACAATATTCAGCGGCGAATTTCGAAGTACTACCAGCGAGAAAGTGATGTTATCCACCCACCCGTGGAAGTCGATCGCTTTGAGGTGAGTGACGCGAGTGAGGACTATTTTTTGATCGTGTCGCAGCTCAGTCCGTACAAACGTGTAGATCTTGCGGTGCAACTCTTCAATAAACTCGGAAAAAAATTGGTCATCATTGGTATGGGGCCGCAGGAGCGGTACTTGCGAGAAATCGCGGCGCCGAATGTGGAGATTCTGGGTGGCAAAAGTGACGCAGAAGTGGCTACCTACATGAAGTACTGCCGTGCGGTGATCTTCCCTGGGGAAGACGACTTTGGGATCGTGCCGATCGAGGCCATGGCCTGTGGAAAGCCCGTTCTCGCTTACGGTGCAGGTGGTGCTTTGGAGACGGTCGTTCCGGGTCTGAGCGGTGAGTTATTCTATGAGCCTAGTGTCGAGTCTCTCGAAGCAGCTATGGCGAAGATGCTTTTAAATAAGCATGTCTATAGTGCGCGTCGTATCCGCGAGCATGCCGAAAAATTTGCACGACCAGTGTTCGAGAAGAAGATCAGGCAGTTTGTGAAAGCATGTCTATAGTGTTCACTCGTTTATTTGACTTAGATTTTTTTGTTGTATGCGTAATTTCTTTTCCCGGGAAAAATTGGAGCTTTAAAAGTGCCACTTTTTAAGATGAAATATGATTGTGCAATTATTCTGTCGCTTTGCGAACTTGCATTACAAAAAGCCCTCTTAAAAAGAGGGCTTTTGAAGATACTTTGAATTATGGATTTTGAGGCCAACTTGCCCAGGCTTGTTTTGGCACGTTCTGTTTTATTTTATTTACGATATAGATTGCGCGTCCGTTACTCAGCATATTCGATGGGAAGAAGCTATTTTTTCCATTAGCAACTATATCTTGTGCACTATTCTCTACGAGCCATTTGATCGATGTGTAGTATGGTGCATTTGCCGATACGTCTCCATAGAAAGGATTAGCGGCTGGGGTAGTTTTGTAATAATAGCTGTAGTGATTAAAGGCTTCTTCAAAGAATTTTGTTGCCTCTCCTCTCGTTACCGTATCGTAAGGCTTAAATTTTCCATCTGCATATCCTTTCATAATATTATTCACCATCATGTAACAAATGACATTATCAATATTTGCCGTGCCATTTTTTGCTGGAGGGACTGGAAGATCACTAACGCAATTTGTATAAATACTATCGGTTATGAGAGAAATTTTGGTTCCGTTATCCAATGTATTGAATATAAGCATTGCGAGCTGCGCGCGATTTATGTTGTCGTTTACCGGGAGTGCTTCTGGACTAAAGGCCTTTGATATGGGCTGCGGCTCTCCAGATGGTGTTTTTGGCTCACTCGAGTATCCACGTGGAACCGGGGTTGCCGATCGATTATCTCCGCGATTTGCTTGGCTGCGATCGCTTGGAATCCAACTTCCTTTGAAGCTAGAACCTACGGCGAACCACGCACCAGCAATGACGATCACGAGTACGCCTAGTGCGTACCATGCTTTTTTATTCATTTTTGAAATGAGTAAGGGGATTAATTATTTTCAGTATAGTAGGAAAAAAAAATAGCGCAATTATTTGGTGGTTTTGGCGATTTGTTTTGTAATAATGTTCGCTCACGAGAGAAAATGTGCTAGCATGTGACCCTATGAGTGAAATCTCCCTGTATCGAAAATTCCGACCGCAGACGTTTGGCCATTTGGTGGGCCAGGATCATGTTCGTGTGACGCTGACGAATGCCTTGAAGAAGGGCCAGCTGGCGCATGCGTACCTCTTTACTGGACCGCGTGGAACGGGCAAGACGTCGACGGCGAGACTCTTTGCAAAGGCGATCAACTGTCTGAATTTGGGCGAGAATGCTGAGCCGTGCGAGGAGTGTGATATCTGTAAAGATATTACGATCGGACGACTGATCGATGTCGTCGAAATTGATGCGGCGTCGAATACGGGGGTGGATGATATGCGTGAACTTATCGACAAACTGCACTTTGCGCCGACACGAGCGAAAAATAAGGTCTACATCGTGGATGAAGTCCATATGCTTTCGAAGGGTGCATTTAATGCTTTTTTAAAAACGCTCGAAGAGCCACCTGCCAACGTGTACTTTATTTTGGCAACGACGGAGTCTCATAAAGTTCCGGAGACGATTATTTCTCGATGTCAGCGGTTTGATTTTAAGCGAATCGATGCCAAAACGGTTATGGCTCGACTCGCGTACATTGCCCAGAGCGAGGGTATTACCGCAGAAGATGAGGCGCTTGAGATGATTGCACGACATGTGGATGGCGGGTTGCGAGATGCGATTGGTTTATTTGAGCAACTCGTGGTGAATGGCGTGCTCACGAAAGAGCATGTGCGAGTCATTCTTGGCGTGGCAGGAAGTAGCGCGATTGAACATTTTTATGGACTTTTGAGTGGTGGCGATGCCCATGGTTCTCTGAAATTCATCGATCAGCTCTACGGAGAAGGTGTGGATTTTGTGCAGTTTACCAAAGAGCTCCTGGAGAAAATGCGCAACGAAATGCTCCATGCGGTCGAGGCGAAGAATATGAAAGAAGCGGGCCGATTGATCGGCATGATTGAGATTTTCCAGAAGGCGTTTGATCAGTTGAAAAATGCGATGATTGTGCGGTTGCCTCTCGAGGTTGCGATCGTGAAGTTTTTGA
>JAHFJT010000134.1 GCA_023245695.1 Candidatus Peregrinibacteria bacterium
TTGAAGATGGACTTCCTGGGCTTGAAGAATCTGACGATTATGGAAAAGGCGCTGCTCATTATTCGCAAATCACGCGGGATTGAGATTGAGCTCGATCGTCTTCCCATGGATGATCCGAAGGCGTTTGAGCTCTTGCAAAAGGGTGATACGACGGGTGTGTTCCAGCTGGAATCTGGTGGTATGCGACGGTATTTGAAAGAGCTGATCCCGACGCGTTTCGAAGATATCATCGCTATGGTGGCGCTGTATCGACCGGGCCCGATGGACTGGATTCCAAGTTACATTAAAGGAAAACATCAGCCTGACAGTGTGAAGTATCTCGACAAGAGTTTTGAGACGATTCTCAATGAAACGTACGGAGTGGCGGTGTACCAGGAGCAGATTCTCCAGATCGCGCAGCAGTTTTCTGGATATACTCTGGGTGAGGCGGATATCCTGCGAAAGGCTGTGGGTAAGAAAATTCTCTCAATGCTTGAGGAACAAAAGGAGAAGTTTGTACGCGGAGCGGTCGCAAAGGGCCATACGGCGAAACTTGCCGAAGAAGTGTTCAAGGATGTGATCGAACCGTTTGCCGGTTATGGTTTCAATAAAGCCCATGCTGCGTGTTATGCGATGATCGCGTACCAGACGGCGTACTTGAAAGGAAACTTTCCGGATGAGTTCATGACGGCGCTGCTCATGTGTGACCAGGGTGATATGGATCGAATTGCGATCGAGATCGAAGAGTGTGAGTCGATGGGTATCCAGGTGTTGCCACCTTCGATCAATGAATCAGATGTGGATTTTACGCTGGTAGCTCCCGGAAAGGTTCGATTTGGCCTGTCGGCAATCAAAGGCGTGGGGACGGCGCCGGTAACGGAGATTATCGAAATTCGGAAAAAATTTGGACTCTTTACGTCGGTGCAGAATTTTGCGGAACGCGTGACGGCTCATCTGATTAATAAGAAATTATTCATGGCACTCGCTTACTGCGGTGCGTTTGGAGAACTTGGCGAACGGATGCAGCTCGTCGAGAACTTTGATCGGATCGTGGCACATGCGAAGTCGCATCAGGGTGGGCAGGCGCAGGGTCAGGTTGGCCTGTTTGATGATCTTGGTGATGCGGATGCTCCGGCGTTCGTTCTGGCGAAGACTCGACCTGCTACGCCGATGGACTGTCTCCGTTGGGAGAAGGAGTATCTGGGTCTGTATGTTTCGAGCCATCCCCTGCAGGGTTTGCGGTCGTACTTGGCGAAGAAAGTGTTGCTTACGGAAAAAATTACGAAAAAATATCTGGGGAAGAATCTGCAGTTCTGCGGCTTGATCACATCACCGAAGAAAATTTTTACCAAGTCTGGTGCCTACATGATGCAGTTTTTTCTGGAAGATCCGACGGGTCGTATCAACGCGGTCGTGTTCCCAAAGTCGTACGCGATGTTTGCCGAGAAACTCAAGGAAGATCATATTGTCATGATCAATGGTCGACTCGATCTTCGACGGAATGAGTATAATTTGAGTGTCGACAGTGTCTCAGCGATGTCGCTCGAGAGCATGATCGAACGCGCGAAGGAGTCTGGTCTCTACAATCCCGAAGAGAAGGTCAAGCGTCAGATGATCGTCGCGGCGCCTGATGAAGTAAAGAAAGAGCGAACGACCACGGACGATGAGGGCATGGTGGACGATGGTACGCACGAGGCGCCAAAGCCCGAGAATACGGCTCTTGAGCCGATTGGTGCGCGGCTGTCTGGCGACACATTAATTATCACCCTTCCCTACCAGACGAAACCCGAGGTCATGAATTCTTTGAAGGTTATCCTTCTTTCCCACCCAGGCGTTCATCCGGTTGAGATGCACCTGAAGCAGGGTGCTGAAGTTAAAAAAATACGGGTTCCGATGAATGTAAGCTTTGAGGGTACGATCCTGGAGCAGCTCAAAGCTCTTTTCGAGCGAGAAAAAATAGGTTAGTATTCCATGCGAACCGCTAGGTTTGCACTTGTTCCTTCTTTTTTACCCTGTCTTTCACCGCTACTTTTTATGTACCGAACCCATACCTGCTCTGAATTGAACGCATCTCATGTTGGTCAGCCCGTGACCCTCGCGGGTTGGGTTCATCGACGACGAGACCACGGCGGTCTCATTTTTATCGATCTCCGCGATCGGTACGGACTCACGCAGATCGTGATTGATCCTTCACAGGAGGCGGTTCACGGCATGGCGGAGGATGTTCGAAGTGAGTTTGTCTTGCAGGTGACGGGTTCTGTGCGAAAGCGCCCAGAGGGTTCTGAAAACAAGAATATGACAACAGGAGAGATCGAACTCGTCGTGAGCGAGATGAAGATTTTGAACGCGGCGAAGACGACTCCATTTGAAATTGACGTTCCACAGGATCCGAACGAAGAGCTCCGTTTGAAGTATCGATACCTGGACTTGAGACGTGATCGAATGAAGAACAACATCGTCGTTCGACACAAGATCGTGAAGTCGATCCGTGATTACATGGACAAGCACGACTTCGTCGAAATAGAGACGCCTATCTTGATCAAAGGAACGCCCGAGGGTTCACGTGAGTACATTGTGCCTTCACGGCTCTATCATGGGAAATTTTTTGTGTTACCACAGTCTCCACAGCAGATGAAGCAGCTCCTCATGGTGGCGGGCATGGATCGATACTTCCAGATCGCGCGATGCTTCCGTGATGAAGATCAGCGTGGTGATCGGCAGCCGGAGTTCACTCAGCTCGATGTGGAGATGTCGTTTGTGGATGCGGAGGATGTCATGAGTTTGAACGAGGGCTTGATGATTGAACTCGTGGAAAAGTATGTTCCTCATAAGAAACTTTTGAAGAAGCCATTCCCACGATTGACCTGGAAGGAAGCAATGTCTCAGTACGGCTCGGATAAGCCTGATTTGCGATTTGATATGAAGATTTGCGATGTGAGCTCGCTCGTCGCAGGCTGTGGATTCAAAGTCTTTGCTGATGCGGTGGCGCACGAGGGTGTGGTCTTTGCGTTGCGTGTTCCGGGCGCGGCTGGATTTACCCGAAAACAGATCGATGATCTCACCGAGCTCGCGAAAGTATACGGCGCGAAGGGTCTCGCCTACATCGTCATGGAAGAGGCCGGCGTGAAGTCCCCTATTGCGAAGTTTTTCTCTGAAGATGAGATGGATAAGCTCGTCGAAGCGACTGGTGCACAGACGGGAGATATCGTCTTCTTTGGCGCTGATGAATTTGAT
>JAHFJT010000135.1 GCA_023245695.1 Candidatus Peregrinibacteria bacterium
TGAATGATCTCTTTGGTGTTGTGATCGGTTTCGCCGTGACGAATAAAGGTGAGTTTCATGTTATGCGGTGAGAAGATTTTCGCCGGTCATTTCTTGTGGCTTTTTGATGTCGAGGAGGGTGAGAATGGTCGGAGCGATGTCTTTGAGTTCGCCATTGGCGAGTTTTGAGGATTGATATTTTGTGGATACGAGGATGAGGGGGACCGGATTTTTTGTATGCGAAGGGCACTGCTGGCCTTTTTCCGGACCAGAGTCGTAGATCATGTACTCGATATTTCCGTGATCGCCGGTGATGAGTGTTTGATAGTTTTTTTCGAGGGATTTCTGCGTGATGCGACCGAGGCACTCGTCGATAACCTCCACAGCCTTTACGGATGCGGCGAAGTCGCCCGAGTGTCCGACGAGATCAAGATTCGCGAAGTTGAGAATGGTGACGGGATGGGTTTCAGCGTCCATTTCCTGGAGGAGCCGGTCGGTAATTTCTCGTGCGCTCATCTCAGGTATTTCTGCGAAGGAGGCAGCTTTTTTTGAGTCGATCATGATCCGATCTTCGAGGGCGAATGGCTCGTGAATCTGGCTATTGAAAAAGTAGGTGACGTGCGCGTACTTCTCGGTTTCGGCCATGCGAAGTTGTGGAATGTGTTTCTGGGAAAGAACGGAGCCGAGATTATTGATGACGGGCTTGACCGGAAAGACGACAGGCGCTTTTGTGGAGTAATCGCCCATGCAGACGAAGAAGGGAGTGACGGTTTTCTTCGGCGTGAAGCCAATCTCTTTTTCTCGCGTGAAGCACTGTGTGAGCTGTCGGGTTCGATCAGTGCGGAAGTTGAAGAAGATTACGGCATCTTCATTTTTGATCGCGCTGTGGGGATTGAGAACGATCGGGTCGATGTAATAGTCCGTTTCGACACCGCGGGCATAGGCATTTTTTATGCCTTCTGCAGCATCTTTTTCTACTATGCCTTCGCCGTTTACGATGAGATTGTAGGCTTTTTCCGTACGCTCCCAGTTGTTATCACGGTCCATGGAAAAGTATCGACCGGCGATTGTTGCGATCGTCGCTCGTGTTGATGAGTCTGGTCCCATGCCGAGCTCGATAATTTTTTCTTGGAGTTTTGTGAGGTAGGTTTCTGCTGAACGCTCGAGTACATCGCGTCCGTCGGTGATTGCGTGGATGTAGGTTGTAGCGATGCCTTGATTCTTCGCGAGCTGGAGCAGTGCGTAGAGATGCTCGATCGTGGCGTGGATGCCCGCGTCAGAGATCATTCCCATGAGATGAAGGGCTGCCCCTGGTGTTTTTTTGATGTAATCACAGGCATCCATAAAAGGCTCTTTGTGAAAGAACTCCTGGTTTTTTATGGATTGATTGATCTCTTCAAGGCTCTGAAAAACGATTCGGCCAGCGCCCATGATGAAGTGACCAACTTCGGATCCGCCTTGTGTACCTTCGGGAAGTCCGACGGCGTTACCGTGGCTTTTGAGAAATGAGAGAGGATAGGTAGCGCGAAGCTTGTCGAGATTTGGAGTGCGTGCACGCGTGATCGCATTGCCTTCATAATCTTTTCCCTCGCCAAAACCGTCGAGGATAATAAGCAGGACCTTGTCTTGATTCATGGTGTGCGGTGGTTAGATCAGGTAGATCGATTAGACCAGTATGCTATTCAGGTACCAGTTGAGAAGTTGCTGGCCGAACAGGATTGCCAGGATTGTACCGGTAACGAGAAATGGCGCAAAGGGGATTTTGGTCTTTCGAGTGGCTTTATTCGCAGCGAGAAGCCAGAGGCTAATGATGGTTCCGGAGATATAACTGATGAAAAGTGCCACGATGAGGAGTTTCCATCCGAGGACGGTACCCATGAATATGCCAAGAATTACGTCGCCCATTCCAACCCAAGAGCCGCGCGAGATGAGGATTTGTACCAAGAAGAAAGAGCCACCGACTCCAGCTCCGATCGCAACTTCTGTAAATCCAGGTGATGTCAGAGTGATATTTCCTAGGAGCGCAAACATGATGCCCGTGAGCGAGAATGCGTCAGGAATTTCCTGATAAAGGAGGTCATAGAAAAAGATCGCGAGCATCGTGAGCGAGATGAGTGCGTAGCGAAGGAATTCCCAGAGAAGCGCGGTGTCGAAAATAGTATATGGTGCCGTGAGGGTGAAGATTTCGAATGGGAACTTGAGGTAGAGTGCCGCGAGTACGATACCTGTGAGAATTTCGAGAAAAAGATAGTGCGGTGCAATCTTGGCGTGGCAGTATCGGCACTTCCCTGCAGAAAAGATGTAACTCAAAACCGGAAAGAGATCGATGGCACTGAGTTGGTGTTTGCAGTTTGGACACAGCGAGCGCCCTGCGAGAATACCCGGCATGTTGTGTCGAGTTCGATGTACGATCACGCTCAAAAAACTTCCGAGAGCGGCTCCGACATAAAATATCACGAGCGTGAGAAGTATGTTCATGGAGAGGTGGTGAGTGGTGGGAGGGTGAACTTTGGAATGTTTTGCTGAGGCGTGGTTGTTGGAGTCGGGGCGGTAATGTTTGCCTGTATTGATTGGTTGATATTCTCAAGACCACCAAGGCGATTGTAGAGTGTTGCTGCATTGTCACCGATTGAGGTTCCTTCACCAAGTTTGAAGGCTGTTTTGTAGTACTCTTTTGCGGTGTCATTGTAGGCGAGACGTTCGTAAAGTTTGCCAAGATTGAGGTAGGCTGCTGAAAGTTTCGGGTCTATCTCAAGGGCTTTTGCAAGTGAGTCACGAGCGTGGATGAAGTCCTCAGTTGAGAGGTAGGCCCAGCCCAAAAGGTTGTGTGCCATGCCGTTATCTGGATGTTTTGCTACGGCTTTTTGTGCGAGTGCGAGTGCGAGTGCTGGCTGGTGGAGCTGGTCGATGTAGAGCCACATCGGACGGATGTAGTAGTTTACATCGGTGTCGTTGAGGGCGATGACACTCTCGTACTTTGCCGCTGATTTTTTGTAGTCTTTGAGTTCAAGGTAGATCTCGGCGAGTTTTTGTTGTGCTTGGATTTTTGGCTCAAATCCTTTATTGATTGCCTCTTCGATCAGACGAGCAGCAACCTCTTTCTGTCCGTCCACGTTGTATGCAAGGCCAAGAAAAAAGAGTGTTTCTGGTTTATTTCCATCGAGTTTTTTTGCTTCTTCGAGAGCATCGATCGCATTTTTCGTATCGTC